>CAYVBN010000545.1:0-7622 GCA_964449645.1 uncultured Hyphomicrobiales bacterium | reverse complement strand
ACGACCACGTCATCGCGAAAGCCCATGATCGGAGTGCGGGCCACGGCTTCGATATGCCCGTCGCGGCGTCCGGCCTGCGGGGCACGCGCGTCCACGATGCGCCATTTGCGCTTGGTGATGACCGACAGGGCGGCGTTGTATGCGGATTCCGGCGTGCCGGTGACGATGAGCGGCTCGACCTCCGGATAGGCCTCTCGCTGCTGCTCGGCGGCATAGAGACCCGCATAGACGACCGGGTTGGAATCGCGCCCGCGCAGGCGGGCGATGGCCTCGAAGCGCGGCGGGTCGAGCGGGTCGGTGGTGATGTCGGCGATCGCCGGCAGCCGATAAGCCTTGATCCCGAGATAGCTCGGATAGGCCAGCAGCGCGAGGCCGATGATCACGGCAAGAATCGCGTGGCCGAGCCCGCCATAGCCTTCGCGCCAGATCACCACGAACGCGCCCACCGCGAGCACGATGGCGGCGACGGCCAGCGCGAGCGCGCCCGCGAAGGTTGCGAGCGCCGGCCAGATCTCGAGCAGCCCGGCGCGGACGATGATGATGGACAGGAACGTCGCCACCAACGAGAACACGGCGATGCGGCGCGCCCAGATGGCGAGCCGCGAGGTCGGTTCGTCGGCTAAGCGGCGGCGGTTCATGTCTCTTGCCCAAAAGTGCCAACTGCCCAGGGCCGACGCGGACAACAGGCACGCAACGACGGCGGGGCATGGATAATGCCCGCAGGTCCTTGCGGCAACCGCTTCCTTCGGCGCGGCCGGCGCGCAACGGCCGGCATCAGGCGAAGCGCGCCAGCCGGAAACGCGCGATGTCGCGGCGCGTCGTCCCGGCGGTCGCCAGGTCCGCCAGGATGGCGCCGATCACGGGCGAAAACTTGAAACCGTGCCCGGAGCAGGGTGAGCCCACCACGATCTGCGGATGCCCCGGCAGGTGATCGAGGACGAAATCCTCGTCGGGCGTCATCGTGTAGAGGCAGGTCGTGGCCGAGATGAGCGGCCCGTTCGCTTGCGGCAGATAGGCGGCGACGGCGGAGCGGATCGCTTCTTCGTCGGCCGGAGTCACGGTGCGCGGGGGGCTGGCCGCATCGACCTCCTCGCCGAGATGATGGTGCTTGGCGATCTTCACGCCGGCCGCGCCGTCCAGCGGAAACCCGTAATGCAGGCCGTGCGGGCTTTCGAGCAGGAACACCGGAAACCGGCCTTCGGCGAACAGCGCAGGCTCCTTGGGCGCAAACCAGCCGAGCACCTGGCGCGTGACGCGCAGCGGCACCGGCAGGTCCGGCAGGAGCTGCTTCAGCCATGGACCCGCCGTGACGATGGCCGCGCCCGCCTCGATCCGGCCGTGCTCGGTGGTGATGCGGACGCCGGTGCCGTGCGCCTCGATCGCCGTGACGCGTTCTCCGGTCCGCATCTGCGCGCCGTCCGCGCGGGCGAGCACGATCTGTGCCTCGATCGCGGCTTCGGCCATCAGAAAACCGCCGTCCGGCTGGAACACGCCGACGACATCGGCGGGGAGGCGAAAGGCAGGAAATCGGCGCATCAGCGCGCCGGCGTCGAGAACCTCGTGCGTGAGGCCGTGCTCGCGCGCGGAGCGCAACGTCCCTTCGACCAGACGGCCGCGCGGTGGGCCGATCTCGACGATGCCGGTGACGTGCAGCAGAGATTGGCCGGAACGCGCCTCGATCTCGCGCCAGAGCGGATAGGCTTCGCGCAGCAGCGGCACGTAGGAGGGATGCTCGAAATAGCCGAGGCGGATCAGGCGTGTCCGTCCATGCGAGGAGCCGCGGTCATGGCCGAGCGTGAACTGCTCGACGCCAACGGCGCGCAGACCCCGGCGCGCGAGCGCGGCCAGCGCCGCGCTCCCCATCGCGCCGAGCCCCACCACGGCCACGTCGAATGCCAGCATTCTCCTCGAGCTCCGTTGCAAATTTGCAGCACATTGGCGAAATCAGCAGCTCTTTCTTTCAATAAAATTTCCTCCGGGCCGAACAAATAGAGCGGGATGGCGATTGAGATAAGGCCGTCAATGTCATTCGGTGGCCAGAACGCGATGCTCAGGACTCGCACAAAAACCGCAATTCGGCCCGACATCGCCTGGGTGAAACGTCTTTTGTGCGCAACGGCATTTCTGCTCGGTGCCGGCCCGCTCGCCGCCAAGGAGATTCCCTTGCCGCGCACGCGCGCCGCTCCGCACCTGTCGGAGCCGGTGCCGCTTCCGCCGCCGCGTCCCTCCGAACTCCCGCGACCCGATGCCGTGCCATCGGGCGAGAGCGCCAAGCCGTCCACGCCGGAAACCGAGGCGCCGGTGATCTCCGCGTGTCGCCAGCGCCTGACGTCGGAACTGGCGATCTATCGGCCGTTGCCGCCCATTTCCGGGCCGGGCGAATGCGGCGCCGATGACGTGCTTGAACTGCAGGCCGTGGTGCTGCCCGACAAGACGCGCGCGAGCGTGAAGCCGCCGGCCACGCTGCGTTGCACGATGGCCGAGGCCCTGGTCCATTGGGTGCGTGAGGACGTCGTGCCCGTCGTGTCCGGTCTCGGTCCGCTGCGGGAGATCGACAATTTCGATTCGTTCGAGTGCCGGGGGCGCAACCGCGTTGCCGGCGCGAAGGTGAGCGAGCACGGACACGCGAACGCAATCGACGTCCGTTCGTTCAAGCTCGGCGGTGGCGCCAGCCTGATCCTGACCGATGCGGCGGCGGCGAAAGACTTGCGCACCGAGTTGCGGCGCAGCGGCTGCGCCCGATTCACGACCGTTCTCGGACCCGGGTCGGACAGTTATCACGAGAACCATATTCATCTGGACCTGATCCAGCGGCGCAACGGCTATCGCATCTGCCAGTGGGATATCCGCGAGCCGGAGAGCGCCAAGCCCGAGGTCGCAGAGGCCGCTTCCACCGTGCCGCTGCCTCGGCCGCGGCCGTTGATCAGTCTGCAGACGTCGCGCGGCGCCGTCGGCGGCAAGCTTTGACCGCTTGCGGGCGCGCCCTCAGAATGCGTGCCGAGTTGACCTCCAATCGAAGGCCCGGCCATGACCCGTCCGAGCAACCTCGCGGCCCGCGACATCGAAACGCTGATTCATCCCTACACCAACCTGGCGGCGTTTCGTGACACCGGTCCGCTGCTGCTCGAACGCGGCAAGGGCGTGTTCGTCTACGACGACGCGGGCAACGCCTATCTCGAAGGCATGGCCGGCCTGTGGTGCACGGCGCTCGGCTACGGCAACGAGGAACTGGTCGAGGCCGCGGCGGCGCAGATGCGCAAGCTGCCGTTCGCGCATCTGTTCAGCGGAAAGAGCCACGATCCGGCGATCGAGCTCGCCGAGCGGCTCAAGGAGATCGCGCCGGTGCCGATCTCCAAGGTCTTCTTCTGCAATTCCGGCTCGGAGGCGAACGACACGCAGATCAAGCTCGTCTGGTACATGAACAATGCGCTCGGACGCCCGCGCAAGAAGAAGATCATCAGCCGGATCAAGGGCTATCACGGCGTCACCATCGCTTCGGCCTCGCTCACCGCGATTCCCAACAACCAGATCGATTTCGACCTGCCGATCGCCAACATCCTCCACACCGCCTGCCCGCATCACTATCGCTACGCCGCCGAGGGCGAGAGTGAGGAGGAGTTCTCGACGAGGCTCGCGGGCGAGCTCGAATCGCTGATCGAGCGCGAGGGCCCTGACACTGTGGCCGCCTTCATCGCCGAGCCCGTGATGGGGGCGGGGGGCGTGATCGTCCACCCGAAAGGCTATTTCGAGAAGATCGCCCCGATATGCGAGCGCTACGACCTCTTCGTCATCTCGGACGAGGTCATCTGCGGGTTCGGGCGGCTCGGGCGCATGTTCGGCAGCGAGGCGGTGGGTTTTCGGCCGCATTCGATCTCGATCGCCAAGGCGCTGTCGTCGGCCTATCTGCCGATCGCCGGCGTCATGGTGCCCGAGACGATGTACCAGGCGATGCTCGAGGAAAGCCGCAGGATCGGCACCTTCGGCCACGGCTTCACCTATTCGGGGCATCCGGTCGCCGCCGCCGTCGCGCTCAAGACGCTCGAGATCTACGCGCGCGAGCGCATCGTCGAGCAGGTCGCCGCGAAGGCGCCGCTGTTCCAGAAGCGCCTGAAGGCGCTGGGCGGTCATCCGCTCGTCGGCGAGGCGCGCGGTCTCGGGCTGATCGGCGCGGTCGAGCTCGTGGCCGACAAGACGACCAGGCGGCCCTTCGATCCGCCGCTCGCGGTCGGGCCCACATGCGTGCGCCTGGCCCAGGAGGAGGGGCTGATCGTGCGGGTGATCGCCGGCGACACGATCTCGCTCTGCCCGCCGCTCGTCATCAGCCCGCAGGAGATCGACGAATTGTTCGACCGGCTCGGCCGCGCGCTCGATCGCACGCTCGACTGGGCGACGCGCGAGAAGCTGATGGCGTAGTGAGCGCCGGCGTTGTGGCGGTCCAGAAATGCAAACGGCGCCGGCTTGCGCCGGCGCCGTCGTCAACGTTCAGGTCGTGCGGCCGGCTAACTGCCGCTGGTGTAGGCGATGCGCGGATTGACCGGTGAATCGCCGTGCCCGGGCGCGAGCACGACGACTGTCGTGCCCATCTTCACCCGGTTGTAGAGATCGATGATGTCCTCGTTGGTGAGGCGGATGCAGCCGGACGAGATCGCCTGTCCGATGTATTCGGGCTGGTTCGTCCCGTGGATGCGGTAGAGCGTGTCCTTGTTGCCTTCGTACAGATAAAGCGCGCGGGCGCCCATCGGATTGTGCGGACCGCCGCTGACGAAGCTCGGGATGTTGCCCAGCCGTGATTTGATGTCCGCGGTCGGCACCCATGAGGGCCATTCTTCCTTGCGGCCCACCTTGGCGACGCCCGACCAGGCGAGCGCTTCTTCGCCGACCGTCACGCCGTAGCGGATCGCCTTCCCGTCGGGCAGCACATAGTAGAGATAGCGCGCGTCGCTGTCGACCACGATGGTGCCGGGCGCTTCCTTGCGGTGATATTGAACGATGTGACGCTGATAAGGCTCGGGAATATTGACCTTGGCGTAAGGTGCATGAGCGAGAAGTTCTCGATCGCGCGGCTTGAGGTTGGCGTCCGAGGCCGGTTCGATCGTCGACTGCATGCAACCGCCGAGCAGCAGACCTGCGAACGCAAATACAATCATGCGTGCTGCCATCGTCGCCTCACCCTTTTTTGGCCCGATTGTCGCCCGGAAATAGACTCGCGATGTCCGTTATTAACGAAATCCGCCGGTCCGTTCCAGGCGCACCGCGCCCTCTCTCGATGATCGCCGAACGGGTGTTGCCGGAATGCCGCACACATTCGGCGCATGAATACCACACCATGCTGGACTGATCCCCGCCGGCGAATGCCGGCGCAACCTGCCCGAAAGTCACTAAGGCTTCATTTACCACGACGCGGCGCGGCCGGAGGTGTTCTGCTGACGTGACGTTGGAGCCGATTGATCCAAACCTTTGGGCAGCGCGTCGAAATGCCATGGTCAGGAACGAATTCCTGCCCACTTCCGCCGTGCTGGAAGCGTATGAGACCCCTCATGCATTCATGAGGAGGAAACATGAACCCCGCCGACGTCTCGTCTTTCGAGCAGACTAGCACAAAAAAACCGCTCGATCTCGATGCCCGTTATCTGAAGATCGGAATTTCGGCCGTCGCCGCGGCGGTGCGGTACCAAGGTGAGGCACGCAACCCGAACTACGCGCCCATCGACCCGCAGCCGCTGTTGCACGTCACCGACGAAGCCGCCTGACCGCCGGCCGGCTCACCTCCGAGGATCCTGATCCCGCCTCGCTCCGGTGGCCGCCGGGGCGGGGAGGTGACCGTGCGTACGCAGGCCGCCCGTGCGCGCGCTGCCCGTGCCGGACGGCACGGCGAGGTGCTTGCGAAAACCGCCACGATGGAGGCAAGACTGCCGCGGGGCAATCTTGACCTGAGTCCCGCGACTGCGGGGCCGTCACGAGGGCGGGCACTGCATGTTGTCGGTCTATATCCCACAGGGCACCTCGCTCGAGCGCCGGCCCATCGAGGAGGGGGGCCCCATTCCGGAGGCCGCCGTCTGGCTCGACCTCGTGGCCCCGACCTCCGCCGAGGACAAGCAGGTCGAGCGGGCGCTGGGAGTCGCGCTGCCGACGCGCGAGGAGATGCAGGAGATCGAGGTCACCAGCCGCCTCTACGTCGAGAACGGCGCCCGCTACATGACCGCGACCTTGATGTCCCAGTCGGAAACGGCAAACCCGCGCACGGCTGCCGTCACCTTCATCCTCCCCGGCCATCGGCGGGTCACGGTGCGTTCCGACGATCCGCGCCCGTTCACCATCGTGAGCGCCAGGCTGGCGCGGCAGTGTCCCGCCGTGATCAATGGCTAGATCGTCCTGATGGACCTGCTCGACGCCGTGATCGACCGCTCGGCCGATATCCTAGAGCGGATCGGCGCCGAGATGGACCAGGTCTCGCACGACATCTTCGAGCCCGAAGGCCCGGCCACCGTTCGGTCACGCAGCTACAACGACATCCTCAAAGCGATCGGACAGAAGGGCGATCTGACCTCGAAAGTGCGCGAGAGCCTCGTCTCGATCGGGCGGCTGCTGCTCTATCTCGCCGCCGAAGCCGACACCATGCGGTGGGCCAAGGAGATGAAGGTGCAGCTCAAGGGCATGCAGCGCGACGTGCAATCGCTCTCGGACCACGCGAGCTATCTGTCGAACAAGATCACCTTCCTGCTCGACGCGATGCTGGGCGTGGTGAGCCTGGAGCAAAACAACATCATCAAGATCTTCTCGGTGGCGGCGGTGGTCTTCATGCCGCCGACGCTCGTCGCCTCGATCTACGGCATGAACTTCAAGCACATGCCGGAGCTCGAATGGGAACACGGCTATCCGATCGCGCTCGCCCTCATGCTGTTCGCCGCGGTTCTCCCGTACGTCTTCTTCAAGTGGAAGAAGTGGCTGTAGGGCGGGGACCACCAAGCGCAAATTGCGGGCGTCTTGCGCCGACTCGCATGGGTTGTGCGCAATTGGCGGATTGCGCTGGCGCTCATCCGCTCGACGATCCGGTCGAGTGCGTAGTGTGTAAGGCGTAGGACGTCGTGCGCATTGGCCGAAGGCGTAATGCGCCAGCCTTCGGTGGAGCGGGGAGATTAGCGCGATACGCTAACCCCGCGGAACAGCGAAACCCGATATGTTGCGTTTCCCGGACGCAGGGCAGCGCGCGGACCAGGCGAGCAATCGGCTCACACGTGCTGGCCGCCGTTGATGTGGATCTCGGCGCCGGTGACGTAGGACGACGTCTCGGTGCACAGCACGTAGATGATCTTCGCCACTTCGTCGGGCGTGCCGAGCCGGCGGAGCGGAATCTCGGCGACGAGCTTGTCGGTGCCGGGCGAGAGAATGGGCGTGTCGATCTCGCCCGGTGCGATGGCGTTGACGCGCACGCCGAGCGGACCGAAGTCGGCCGCCATCTCGCGGGTGAGCGCCGCGAGCGCCGCCTTGGAAGTGGAATAGGCGGCGCCGGCGAAGGGATGCACCCGCGAGCCGGCGATCGAGGTCACATTCACCACCGAGCCCTTGGCCGCCTTCAGTTCATCGAGCAGGCCCCGCGCCAGGCGGATCGGGGCGAAGAAATT
>CAYVBN010000544.1:0-14084 GCA_964449645.1 uncultured Hyphomicrobiales bacterium | reverse complement strand
GCTCGGCCTCGATCCCAAGAGCATGGTGCTGCTGGCGCTCTCGCTTCTCGTCGCCACGCTCTCGCTCGGCACCGGCCGGACCACCATTCTGCAGGGCGCGGTCCATCTGGTGATCTTCGCCGTCTACTTGTTCACTGCGATTGTGCCTTGAACCCGGGGCCGCGCGCACATCCGCCTGAGGCTCGCGAATGGGCTCACGGCGGCCGCGACAGTTTGTCCCCGGGCCGCGCCGCTGAGAATATCTCTACCGGTCCTGGCGTTCGTATCGGGGAGGTTCGATGAGAAGGCTCACGCCATATGCTGCCGTGCTCGGCTGGGCCATCGTCGGAATGGTTCCGATCGGCATGTCGCCGCACGCCGCCCAGTTCGACAACCAGTTCATCGCCGCCGCCGAACGGGGCGACACCGCGGGCGTGAGGCGCGCGCTCGACGCCGGCGCGGTCATCGACGCGCGTGACGGGGCGAAGCGGACGGCCCTGATGGCTGCGGTGCAGAAGAACAATGTCGAGACCGCGACGCTGCTGATCGAGGCAGGCGCCGACGTCAACGCCAAGGACGCGATCGAGGACAGCCCCTATCTGCTCGCGGGCGCGCGCGGCTATCTGGGAATCCTGCGCCTCACACTGGCGCACGGCGCCGACCTCAAGAGCACCAACCGCTACGGCGGCACGGCGCTCATTCCGGCATCGGAACGCGGCCACGTCGAGACCGTTCGCACGCTGATCGCGGCTGGCGTCGATGTCGATCACGTCAACCGGCTCGGCTGGACCGCGCTGCTGGAAGCGATCATCCTGGGCGACGGCGGTCCGCGTCACGTCGAGATCGTGCGGCTGCTGACCGCCGCCGGCGCGAACGTCGATCTGGCCGACCGCGACGGCGTCACGCCGCTGCAGCACGCGCGCAAGCGCGGCTATCGGGACATCGAGCAGATACTCGCGGCCGCCGGCGCGCACTGACAGTCCCGCGCTCGAATCCCGCCGGCCGGCAGGCATGAAAGCCGCGGACGCATGCAGCAAGATGCGTCCGCGGAACCGACGGTCGACGCAGCCTCACTTCAGTTCGCTGCTCACCTTGTCGAGCGCCGCCTTGGCGCAGGCCTCGTCCTTGTCGCCGCCCGGGGCACCGCCGACGCCCACGCCACCGACCACCTCGTTGCCGGCGCGGATCGGCAGGCCGCCCGCCAGAATCAGGATCCGGTCGTCCATGTTGCGCAGACCTTCGTTGGTCGCTGCCTTGGCGACGTTCTCGGCCACCTGGGCGGTCGGCGCGCGCAGGCTCCCGGCCGTGAACGCCTTGCGGAAGGCGCTGTTGACCGTGTGCGGACCGGCGCCGTCGGCGCGGCCGAAGGCGCGCATCGTGCCGCCGCGATCCACCACCGACGCGGAGACGTTATAGCCCTGCTGCTTGCAGGCATCGATCGCGCCTGCGACGATCTGCTGCGCCAACGCCAACGGCAGCACCTTCTCGGTGGGCAAGCCCTGCTGCGCCATCGCCGAAACCGACGTCGTGAGAACGACCGCCATTGCGCCCAGCACTCTCATAATCGCTACTCCTCGTCTGGATTGACACCAGAGATACGAACACCGCAGCCGCAGCTCTATTCGGCCGGGCCGGAGATCGCAGCCCGCTGTCAGCCGGACGTGATTTCGCGGATTCTGCTCGACGGTGCCGGCCGAGTTCCCCGGGCGGGACCGATGCGCTGCGCCTCAAACGTAGTCCAGCAACATCATGAAGCCTTCGTCCATGTGATCCTGCTGATGGCAGTGCAGGAGCGTGAGTCCCGGATCGTCGGCGGTGAAATCGACCTCGACGCTCTGGCGCGACGGGACTTGCACGGTGTCCTTCACAATTCCGGACGTTGTCCTGCCGGCAATCTTGGTCAACTCGAACACGTGCCGATGGAGATGCACCGGGTGGCGGTCGCCGCTGTGGTTGTTCATGACCAGGCGATAGCGCTTGCCCCGCTGCACCATGAGACGGTCGGTGTCGGGAAACGACTTTCCGTTGATCGTCCAGCGGTTGTATCCGCCGCGTCCTCCAGGAATCTTTTCAAATGTGAGCACCCGCGTTTCGTCGGGCGTACCGGCGGCGCCGCTGTTTCCGAGCGCCGTGTAATCCCACTGGCCCGCCGGCGCGTTCCATTGCGGTTCTCCGCGTCGATCGGCATATTCGACGATGACCCCCAGGCCTTTGCGCCGGTCCTCGTCCTGCACGGCGCCGAGAATCCAGACCCCCGGATTGCTCATCTCGACGACGGCGTCGGCGCGTTCCGCGGATGCAAGCTCGATCACCTCGACGGTCTTCGGCGTCGGCAGCGGATTTCCGTCGAGCGCCAGAATTTCGAAACGGTGTCCCGGAAACGCGAGCCTAACCGGCTCGGTGGCGCTCGCATTGAGCAGGCGGAACAGCACGCGCTGGCCCTCCCGCACACGGATCGGCTCGCCGTGGCCCAACATCCGATCGTTGAACGCGGCCGCGCCGTACATCACTTCGAGCCCGTTGTCGGGCGGAGGCCCCTTGCGGATGTCCTGCATGCTCACCCACTGCGGCTGCCAATGGTGCGCGGCGAGCAGCACTTCCTGGTCGTAGCGCCCCGGATCGCGCACCGGCTCGACGATCAGAAAGCCGAACTCGCCGGCGTAAAGGCTGCGGGTCAGATCCGTCCCGGCGCCCGAGTGGCTGTGATACCAGCGTGTTCCGCTCGGACGCGGCACGAACGTATAGCGCCGCGCGCCGCCGGGCGGCACCATCGGAGTGCCCTCTTCCATGGCGCCGTCGACCTCGGACGGAACGAAGAGTCCATGCCAGTGCACGATGTCGGTCCGATCGGTCCTGTTCACCACTTCGATCGTGACCTCTCGTCCCTCCTGGAGCCGAAGCACCGGGCCGGGCACGCGGCCGTTGAATCCAACCGTCTTGATGACTCTGTCCGGCGCAAGCTCGAGCGACACGGGCTCGATGACGACGGTGTGATCCGGTCTCGCTTCGGAGGTCTGCGACCTTGCCGGTCGGATGCCGGTCGCGCCGGCGACCGTGAGCGATCCGGCCGTCAGCAACAATTGCCGTCGCGTCGGCTCTTTCATCTGACGAACTCCGACGTCTCCCGGCACATCGCCCGGAGACCCGCAGCGTCACCCCCGGTTCGGAATTCGCGCCAATTCTGTCGGGCGTGGTCAGGCGCCGCAACGCCTAGCTGCACATTCCGGCCCCTCACACGGACAATTTACCTGGATACACTTACCTGGACACACTTACCTGGACACGGTCGCAGCCGGTCGCGGGATTACCTCACTCCTCGATTTCCGATGCGACCTGTCCGTAGTTGAGGACGGCAACGAGCGCGACGCCGCCCGCCACGTTGCCGAGGAGCGTCGGCAGGAAGAAGCGCAGCGCATAATCGGCGAGGTTGGCGCGGCCGCTCTCGACCAGATAGAACGCATCGACCGAGCCGGCGATCACGTGCGAGAAGCCGCCGAGCGCGACCACGTAGGTCATGATCACGATGATCATCGGACGTGCGGTGTCGACGGCGGGCAGAAGCCACACCATGAGGGCGATTAGCCAACCGGCAAAGACCGCGCGCACGAACGTGATGCCGAACGGTGCGGCGACGGATGCCCGGCTGATCTCATCGAAGGCCGCGTGCGCATCGGGCGGGAAAATCCCCGTGTGCGCCAGGACCGCCGCGAACGCCCAGGTCGCCGCGATATTGGCGACGAGCACGAGACACCACAGCCGCAACACGCCGATGAGGGTCGCTGCATCGCGGTGATAGAGCAGCGGCAGGATCGGTGTCAGCGTGTTCTCGGTGAAGAGCTGCTGGCGCCCGAGGACGACGACCAGAAAGCCGATCGGATAGCCGATATCGGTGACGAGCTCGCGCCACGACGCCGCCGGCAGGTGCGCCTGGAGCAGGCCCTGGACGACGAGCGAAAATCCCATCGACAGGCCGGCGGCCGCGCCCGACAGCAGCAGCGCCGGCACGGTCCGTTCGAGTTCGCTCTCGCCTTCCGCGCGGATCGTTTCGTGAATGAGCGCAGCGCTTGGCCGACTGCGGCGCTCGATGCTCTCACGCTCCTTGCGTGACGAGCCCGGCAGGTTCGCCGCCGGGCTCAGGCGGTTTTCCTGGTCCTGCTCGGCCTTGGAGGTTTCGGCACCCATGCGGCGGCTCCTGCGCCCGGATTGGGCACCGAAGCGAAACGGGTCTGCCGAAAGGTTGGTTCCGGGGACGAGATGCATCCCGCCGTCTTTACTGCGTGTTGCCCCAGAAATTGAGCGCCGCCGATCCAAGTCCGCCGCCGACGACGCACGGCAGGCCGAACTCGATATGGCCGGTGGCCGCCGCAACCACGCAGCCGGCCGCGAGCGCACCTTGTCCGACCTGGCCCCACCACGACACGTCGCGCTTGTAGGCCGGGCCTTTGCGCTTGATGTCCTCGAGCGAGTCCATCGCCTCCTTGCGGATGCGGGCAATCTCCACGGTCTCCGCTGCATCGATGACTTCGGCCAGCACCTTCGCGATCTTCTCGTTCTTCGCCTGCTCCCTGGCGGCCGCCTTCAGCATTGCGCGCAGGTTCGCATCACGCGCCGCGTTGCTGGCGAGCGTGTATTTCGCGATGTTGCCGACCGTCAGCCGTTCGATGTTGTCCTTGTCTTTCGACCAGGCGAGCAGCGTCACGATGCGGGCGATCGGCGGAGAAGCGCCGGTCGCGAAATAGATGCCCCACAGCGTGTCGACCACGTCGGGCGTCACCGTGAGGGTGACCGGCTTCGGTTTCTTCGGACCGAAATATCGGCGGACGTCCATGTAGCCGCCGATGCGCGCCATCATCGAGGGTGGATCGTCCATCTGAAGTTGATCGAGCGTCGGCAGCTTGCCGGTGAGATACTTCTCGATCATCACCTGCCGCGTCGGCAGGCGGGCGGCGAAGCGCCCGAGCAGCGCCTTCCACTCGGGCAGCCCCGAGTAGGCGATGGCGCGCACGATCACCCAGTGATCCTCGGGCGGCATCGTCAGCAGCTTGGCGACGAGATCCTCGGCGCGTGACGGGTTGGCCCCGATGACGCCGGCGAGGAAGCCGATATAGACGCCGGCGTTCTCCGGATCCCGAAAGGCGCCGAGCTGGCTCAAGGCGCGCACGGCAGTCGGAACGTGGGCGAAATCGGGACGCTTGCGGTAGCCGTTGATCCAGCGCAGGACCGCGTCGGTGGTCGCGAGCTCCCCCGGCGCGAGCGCCACCGCGGACGCGGGACGCGCCAGAAGCGGGCCCAATTCGACCGGCAGACCTTGAAGGCTCGCAGCCGCGAGCAAGGCCAGACCGATCCGTTTGACGCGACGCATGTCCCCTCCCGGCCCCGGCCGTGTCGCTCCGAACGAGCGGCACGGCACTCCGGAAGCCGTCACAGGAGCAGCCCGCTGGGACAATTTCGTGATGCTGGGGCAGCGAGATCGTGGCAATCGGCCGCCATGCGCGCGCACGCGGCGGAAGATCTCACGCGCGATCGGGAGGCTCAGACGAAGCGGACGCCGAGTTCGCCCTCGCCGCGCCAGACGACGCGGCAGTTTCGGCGCGCGTTGCCCTGCGTCGAGAGCAGAAGCGCGAACGTGTCCGGGAGGCCAAGGAGTTGTTCACCGGACAGCTTGGCCCCCGTCTTGGAGATGTCGATGACCTCGCACCAAACCGTCTGCGCGCCGTCGATCTCGACACGCGCCGCATAACGGCTCAGACCCTGCCGGGTCGCACGCCGTTGTTTGTAGTAGGGCCCCGAGGGCTGGCCGACCATGTCGACGACCTTTCGCCATCGCCACCGTTCCGGGCGTCCGCGACACCTAAGCCCTTGCGCGTTAAGAAATCGTGTGGGCCGCGCCTGCGGGCAGCCGGCGGCATTTGCCCCCCTGCGTTTAGACGCATTTTACGACTCTTCAGCAATATCTGGCGGAGGTGACCGACGCTGCGAAGGGTTTGTACCTGCGGGACGTTCCGGATCGTTCTTGGCCACGGCCGCATGAAGGCGCTTCGGCGAGCACCGTCGCCGCAAGCGCCGTGGAACCCGCGTTGCTACACGGCCAGTCAGGAAAGGCGCGTTGCTCATGAGTGCTGGACAATCTCTGATCGCCGAGCTCGAGGATGCGATCCAGGCAGGCTCGAGCGAAAAGCGGGTGGAAACACTGCGCCGGGTGACCGATCTGTTCCTGAACGGCGCCTCGTCTTTCGACGAGGAGCAGGTCGCGGTGTTCGACGACGTCATCGGACGGCTCACGGTCGAGATCGAGGACAAGGTCCGCAGCGAGCTCGCATACCGTCTCGCGCCGATCGACAATGCGCCGGTCCAGGTGATCCGGCGGCTCGCGGCCGACGACGCCCCCGAGGTCGCGGCGCCGGTTCTCGCCGAATCGAACCGCCTGACAGAGGAAGATCTGGTCAGCATCGCGAGCAGCAAGAGCCAGCAGCATCTTCTCGCCATCTCCTCGCGCCGCACGCTCGGCGAACGCGTGACCGACGCCCTGGTCGAGCACGGCGACCAGCAGGTCGTGCGCACCGTCGCCAAGAACTCGGGCGCCAAGTTCTCCGACGGCGGCTTTTCCAAGCTGGTCGAACGATCGAATGGCGACGAGGTGCTCACGATGCATGTCGGGCTGCGTCGCGACATCCCGCCCCGGCATTTCATGAAGCTCGTCGCCACCGCATCCGATGCGGTGCAGAAGAAGCTCGCCGCCGCGAACCCGCAGGCCGCCGAAGCCATCCAGAAGATCGTCTCGGAAGTCGCCGGCCAGACCGCCGGCGCCATGAAAGCGGCCACGCACGACTACACGGCCGCCCGCACCATCGTCGAATCGCTGCAGTCCGCCGGGAAGCTCGGCGAGACCGAGATCGCCGCGTTCGCGAAGTCGCGAAAGTTCGAGGAAACCGTGGTTGCGATCGCGCTCTTGTGCCGCCTGCCGGTCGAGGTGATCGAGCGGGCGATCCTCGACGAGCGCTCCGACATGATCATGGTCCTCACCAGGGCCGCCGGCCTGAACTGGCCGACGACGAAAGCCGTCATGCTGCTGCGGGCGTCGAGCGGAGGCCTGTCGGAACAGGACGCCGAGGCGGCACGCAGGAACTTCGAACGGCTGCAGGTGACGACCGCGCAGCGCGCCGTGCGGTTCTTCACCGTGCGCCAGAGCGTGGCGCAGCAGCCGGCCTGAGCACGACGGCGAGAGCATACGCGGTCCTCGCCGTTTCGATTCGTCGAATCGAAACGCATGCCAAGTCTTGGGACCTGCCGTCCTTGTCTGCGGCGAACCGGCGTCCACTTCGCCGGAAAATGCTCCTGCCTCAGAATTCTTTTCCGATCAGGTGATCGACCGAATAGCGGCCGCCTCCGCGGAAGAAGATGGCCGTGCACAGCAGCAGCCACAGGAGCGGGAACTCGTAGCCCTTGTCGGTCCAGAAGTAGCCGTTCGGCCATTGATAGAGGCCGATGATCACCGCCATCTCGATCCAGATCGTCGCGGCGGCGATGCGCGTGAGGAAGCCGACGGCGAGGAACGCCGCTCCGACGGATTCGGCGAACACCGCCAAGCCGGCAAGGAGGGCCGGCGACGGCAGGCCATGGCGGGCGATGCCGTCGGCAAGTTGCGTCAGGTCCCCCGACAGGAGCTTGGACACGCCGTGCGGAAGCAGAATGATGCCGGTTGAAAACCGTATGAACGCATAGCTGAACGGCGCGAACAGTTCATAGAGCCCGGCAAGCGCGGGGAAGACGAGGCGCCTGCGGCTGATCATTCGATCGATGTGCATCCGGATATCCCTCGATATCCCTCGCAACGAGCGTGCTTGCGCGCCGGACCGTGTGCGGAAGTCCGCCCCCTACGACTCCACCTCCGTCGCAACTCGCCCGTGCAAACGGCAATCGCACAGACGAATTGTGCTTCGAATCGGCCCGATAACGGCTAAACTCCTCGTGTGTTGCATCTATTCCGCGCCCAGAGTAAGCCGACGGGGACCTGGGGCGCTCCCGCGCTTTTCCGCCTTCATCCCGCCCTATCTTCTTCGCAGTGGCTCTATAGTTAAGGCGGCGGGACGATGGTGTTGGGGATCTGCCGATGATTCTACGCGCGCTGACCGGTTTTGCCGCTGTCGCGATCGGCCTCGCCGGATTGGGCGAAGCGTCGGCGCAATACTACCCGGCCTCACCCGGGGCCTATGGGGGCGCTTACACACCGTCGACCAGTCCGTACAGCGGCTCCTATCTGCCGCGGCGCGCACCCGCCCCGACCGCGGACGAGGAAGAGGCGACGGCCGCGCCTCCCACCTACGGTCGATCGCAGTACGAGGACCCGCGCGTCGGCGGCGGCGCCATCCAGGCGGAACCGCTCCCCGATCCGCGTTACGGAGCCTCCGCTCCGACGCAGGTCGCCCCCAGTCAGGCCGCTCCGGCATATCCGGGCGCACCGGTCACCAATGCGTATCCGGCTGCGCCGTCCTCGCCGTCCTACGGCACGCAGCAGGGTTATGGCACGCAGCAGGGCTACGGCGCTCAGCAGGGCTATGGTGCCCAGCAAGGTTATGGCTCGCCCCAGGGCTATCCGGCCTCGCAGCCGCCCGCATCCGCAGCGGCCCCGGACGCCGCGCCGCCGCGCTCCGGGGTGGACCAGCAAGCCAGGGGTCCGCCGGCCGACATGGGGGGCCGGCCGCCGAGCGGTGGACCTGCCCCGATTCTGGCGCCAGAAACAGCCCCACCGGCGGCCGCAGCGCCCGGCGCCGCAGCCCCCGCATCCATCGCGGCGCTGCCGCCTGAGGATCAGCCCGAGACCGGCACCCCGAAGGAGCTTCCGTCCAACTTGCGCCGTCAGCTCGTCGATTACCGCACGAAGGAGCCAGCCGGTACGATCGTGATCGATACGGCGCACACGTATCTCTATCTGGTGCTCGGCGGCGGCAAGGCGATGCGTTACGGCATCGGCGTCGGCCGCGAAGGATTCACCTGGTCCGGCACGGAGCGCATCAGCCGAATGGCCGAATGGCCCGACTGGCATCCGCCGAAGGAAATGATCGAGCGCCAGCCCTATCTGCCGCGCTTCATGGCGGGAGGCCCGGGCAATCCGCTCGGCGCGCGCGCGCTCGATCTCGGAAAGACCCTCTACCGCATCCACGGCACCAACCAGCCCTCGACGATCGGCAGCTACGTCTCGTCGGGCTGCATCCGCCTGCTCAACGAGGACATCGAAGACCTCTATGGCCGCGTGCAGGTCGGAAGCCGCGTGGTCGTGCTGCCGGGCAGCGCGCCGCCGACCGTCAGCAACGGCGCACCGGCGACCGCATCCGCCGCCCCGACCGCAACGGCGAGATAGCGCCGAGGCCCTGAAGGCCGGAGGTCGAGACCTCGGCCTTCCACTTCAACCTTGCCGGATGCAGGCAAAACGAGCGGCCGTTCCGAGCAGCCTGACATCCCGCAGGGATGATCGCGCGGAAGACGAGCCGGAACGCTGCCGCCGAAGGGCGGCGATCGTGCCGTGCAAGGCACGACCCTTCGAGCCTGCCGGGCTTTGTCTTCTCGGTCGTGTTGACCCCGGCACAGCACGGCCTGCGCGACGCCTAACCAGATCCGAAAACCCGCATCCACTTTTCGGGATCATGCCCTAAACTGCGGCGAATCGCGCTCCGCGGATTCCGCCGAGTCAGGCCAAGTCGTGAACTCGGAGCGCGATCGGGCGCAAAACCGGTATCCACCTTTGCGGATCGCGCTCCAGGAGATGCCACGATGCGGCGTTGCCTCGCCTGCCTCGCCTTGTGCTGGTTCGCCGTGTGCAATGCCGGCGTTCCGCCGGGCTCCAACACGCAGCCGCTCGTCTTCGGGATGTCCGCGCAGGCGGCCGCCGACGCGCTCGGCGTCCCGCTCGTTCGTGTCCCGGGCCGGCGAAGCGAAGTCTATGCGGCGACGCGGCCGGCCGGCGTTCCGGGCATCTATCCGGTCGATGAGACCATGTTCCTGCAGTTCCGCAGGGGGCGATTGACGGGCTGGAAGAGCGACTGGCGCATGCGGCCGCGCTGGTTCTAACGTTTTGATCTCACGCCCATGACCGACGGCAATCTGTTCTCGGCCATCGCCCCGGATCGTTCCGTCGAACAGGTGTTGCCTCTCGTCAACGCTCCGAGCATACGGATCGAACGGATCGTGTCGCACGGCCAGGCGAGCCCGCCGGGCTTCTGGTACGACCAGGATGCGGCCGAATGGGTGCTACTGCTCTCCGGATCGGCCGGCCTCCTGTTCGAGAACGAGGCCGAACCGCGCCGGCTGGGGCCGGGAGACTATGTCGAAATCCCCGCTCACGTTCGCCATCGCGTCGCCTGGACCGACGCGAACGTGCCCACCGTCTGGCTCGCTATTCATTATCGCTGAGCGCCATTATCGCTGAGCGCCGGCCGCGCCCGGCGAGACCGGCAAAGCTCCTGGTCGGCCCGCGCCGGCGCCCGCACGCCAGACGCGTCCTTCCGTTTAGTCACCGCTACCGGGGCGAGCATCACCCGGACCATGCGCGCATTTAGGTTGTGGTAATGCAGGAGGCCTAAAGTCGCCGGGACCCAGTTCTCTCATTCCGGCATCCCATCATGCGCATCATGAAGCTTCGAATCGGCACTAAACTCGCTGTGTCAGCCGGCGTCGGCGTTCTGCTCGTCGCCGCCATGGTCGGCAATCAGTATCGCGCGACCTCGCGAACCCAGGAATCCTCGGAGCGCGCGCAAGCCGGAGAGGAACTGCAGAAAGCGGTCCTCAAGGCCGAAATGGCGCTGCGCCGCGCCATCACGATCAATCAGGCGATCCGCATGGCGACCGCCGCCGGCGACGTCGACAAGTCGCTCGGCCAGCTCGCCGAGGTCGAGCGCGAAGGAAGCAGCGCCCTCGAAATTGCGCTCGCCAATGCGACCGAGCCCGCAGACCGCCAGCGCCTGACGGCGGCGCGCGAGCTCTACCGCAGCTACATCGCCGGCAACGCCGAGGTCGGCGCAGCCCAGAAGGCGATCATCGACATCCTGGCGCGCCAGGGCGTCGCCGGGCGCGACTGGCCGAGCAAGTTCGATCCGCTGCTCAAGACCGTCTCGGCGCTACCGGACGGAAACGAGCTCGTCCGCAAGCTCGAGCGCATCGATTCCGTCTACAAGCAGGCGCGGCTCGTGTCCTTCTCCTCCCTGGTCCGCAACGAGGCCGACCAGTTCAAGCGCATGGCCGGCTACTTCGAGCAGTCCTTGAAGATGATCAAGGACGCGCACCAGGCGACGAACGATCCGTCGATTGCCACGGCGATCGACGGCCTCGCGCCGGTGGTCGTGAAATACAAGGACATCGTCGATGCGGGCGCGACGGCGCGCAACAAGCTCGCCGAGATCCTGCGTGACCGGGTCGACAACGTTCGCCAGCAGACCGAACAGGCGCTCGACGCCACCCGCGCCAATGTCGACAAGGCCGTCGAGGAGGTCACCGCGCAGGCCAAGGTCGAGGCGGCGCGCGCCACCCAGGTCAATCTCATCGTCGGCGGCTCGGTCGTGCTCGTGCTCATCGGCTCGGCGGTGTTCTCGATGTTCAACATCGCCAAGCCGATCCATCGAATCGGCGACGTGCTGCTTGGCCTCGCGCAGGGCGACCGGACGATCCAGATCCCCTATGCGACGCGCGGGGACGAGGTCGGCGATGCCGCGCGGGCAGCCGAGACCTTCAAGCAGAACCTGCTGCGGATGGACGAGTTCGAGGCGGAACAGAAAGAGGCGGAGGCGCGCGCCGTCGCCCGTCGCACGGCCGAAATGAACCGCGTCGCCGACGAATTCGAGGCCGCGGTCGTGGCGATCGTCGATGCCGTCTCGACGGCGGCGACCGAACTGGAAGCGACCGCGAGCGCGCTGACCCGGACGGCCGAGCGGACCGAGCAGCTTGCCGGCGTCGTCGCGCATGCTTCCGAAGAAGCCTCCACCAACGTCCTCTCCGTCTCAGGCGCTTCCGACGAGTTGGCGCGCTCCATCGCCGAGATCAGCCGCCAGGTGCAGCAATCGAGCGAGATCGCCGGCACCGCGGTGAATCAGGCCGAGGCCACCGATGCGCGCATGCTCGAGCTCTCCAAGGCGGCGGGACGCATCGGCGACGTGGTGAAGCTCATCACGGCGATCGCCGAGCAGACCAACCTGCTCGCGCTCAACGCCACCATCGAGGCAGCGCGCGCGGGTGAAGCCGGCAAGGGCTTCGCCGTCGTCGCCGCCGAGGTCAAGAGCCTCGCCAATCAGACCGCGAAGGCGACCGAGGAGATCGGCGCGCAGATCGCCGGCATGCAGACGGCGACGCAGGAATCGGTCACGGCCATCAAGGAGATCGGCGCCACCATCCGGCAGGTCTCCGACATCGCCACCGCGATCGCCACGGCGGTCGAGCAGCAGGGCGCCGCCACGCAGAACATCGCCCGCAACGTTCAGCGCGCCGCGGAAGGGACCACCCAGGTCGCGTCGAACATCGGCGACGTCAATCGCGGCGCGAGCGAAACCGGCTCGGCATCGAGCCAGGTCCTCTCCTCCGCCCGCGCCCTGTCGAGCGAAGGCAACAAGCTCAAGCTCGAAGTCGAGCGGTTTCTCGCCTCCGTGCGCGCCGCTTGAACGTAAGAGCGTGAATGCCAAAACGGGGACGGCGCACAGCCGTCCCCGTTTTATTATGGGCAGCTCAGGTCCCGCTGGGGCCGATCACTGCGCCCCGACGCCGATGCCGATCGGGCAGCTCACGCCCGTGCCGCCAAGCCCGCAATAGCCGTTCGGGTTCTTGGCAAGATACTGCTGGTGATAATCCTCGGCGAAATAGAACTCCGGCGCGTCGAGGATCTCGGTGGTGATCGGTCCGTAGCCTTTGCCGGCGATCGCCTTCTGGTACATGGCTTTCGAGGCCTCGGCCGCCTGCCGCTGCGCGGGCGTGGTCGCATAGATGCCGGAGCGGTACTGCGTCCCGACGTCGTTGCCCTGGCGCATGCCCTGGGTCGGGTCGTGATTCTCCCAGAACACCTGCAGCAGCCGCTCATAGGAGATCTTGCGCGGGTCGTAGACGACGAGCACCACCTCGTTGTGGCCGGTGCGGCCGGTGCAGACTTCCTGGTAGGTCGGGTTCGGCGTGAGGCCGCCGGCATAGCCGGCCGCGGTGACATAGATGCCGTCGCCCAATTCCCAGAACTTGCGCTCCGCTCCCCAGAAGCAGCCCATGCCGAACACCGCCCGTTCGAGCCCCTCCGGATAGGGTCCCTTGAGCGGCCGGCCGTTCAGAAAATGGCGGCTGGCGGTCGGAATGGGATCGGGGCGGCCCGGCAGCGCGTCGCCGGGGGCAGGCATTTCCAGCTTCTTCCTGAGCATGAACATGGGGGCGATCTCCGCATCAGGTGACGTGCGGAATATAGGGTGTCCCCCGGTTGTTCGCACTCGGGTGCGCCCCAATTCCGTGGGGCGTCGCCGCGCGCTCGGAGCGCACCGGCGGACGGGCTTTTGCCTGCCGCCGCGCCATCCAACGGCCTATGCTGGGGCCGCACGCAACCGTCCCGAGAGGATCGGTTGCACGAACGGGGAGGACGTCATGCGTCGTTATGTTTTGGCCTTGGCCATGGGACTGGCGGTTTTCGCGATGGGCGCGCAGGCGCGCGCTCAAGCGCCGGCGGCCGTCCCGGAGAAGATGCCTTTCGACATTCCGTACGGCACGCCGATCACGCTCGATCATGCCAAGCAGGTGGCCGATGCAGCCGCCGCCGAGGCGAAGAAGCGCGATTGGAAGATGGCCATCACGGTGGTCGACCCGAACGGCGATCTCATTTTTTTCCAGAGGCTCGACGGCACGCAGCTCGCCTCGGTCACCATCTCGCAGGCCAAGGCGCGCACCGCGGCGCGATTCCGCCGCGAGACCCGGGCCTTCTTCAACGCCATGGAGAGCGGGCATCCCTACGTGACCAGCCTCGATCCGACGCTCGTCGCTTCGCCGGGCGGCTTCCCGTTGATCGCCGGCGGCAAGATCATCGGGGCGATCGGATGCAGCGGCGGCACCGGCGATCAGGACGCGGTCGTCTGCAAGGCGGGCGCCGACACGGTGAA
>CAYVBN010000543.1:0-8996 GCA_964449645.1 uncultured Hyphomicrobiales bacterium | reverse complement strand
TTCTTTGCCGCATCGTTCGCAATGCGGATTGAATCGGTTGCAAAGCTCCCACCCTTTTGGCATAGGAGGGCCGCCGGTGGCCAAGGCCGCCGTGGGGGGAAAGCGGGTGTAGCTCAGGGGTAGAGCACAACCTTGCCAAGGTTGGGGTCGTGGGTTCGAATCCCATCGCCCGCTCCAGTCCGCTCAGGCGACTCTCCGTCACCCTCCGACATAACAGGGCGGGGACATGTCGCACGATCTCTTGGACGGACTGACCAAAGCCGAACGGCCCGAGCGCGTCGCGATCAGCGGCGGCGTACGTGTTGCGCGCATTTTCTTGCCGGCCGGCGACAATTCGCCCGTAATCCGTCTGATCGTGCGACGCCATCGTGAAATCGCCCGCCGGCAGCTCGCTCGGCTGATCGACCCCCGCCGCATCGTCTCCTGACCTGCACGTCCGTCGCCTTCCGCCTCAATAGCCGGCCGCGAGCGCCCCGCGGGTGCGGGTGTCGGCGGCGCCGAGAAGGCCGCCCGGCCCAATCTCGATCGAATTGGCCGATCCGGATGTCGGACCAACGACGACCGTGTGCCCGCGCGCCGTGAGTGCGTCTCTCGTGTCGGCCGGCAGGTTGGGCTCGACCACCACCCGATCCGGCAGCCATTGGTGGTGCACGCGCGGCGCTGCAACCGCCTGGGCGACGGGTTCATCGAAGTCGATCACGTTGACGATCACCTGCAGCACCGTCGTGATGATGCGGCTTCCGCCCGGCGCGCCGGTGACGAGAAACGGCTTGCCGTCCCGCAGCACGATGGTCGGCGTCATCGAGGAGAGCGGGCGCTTGCCCGGTCCAGGCGCGTTGGCGCTGCCGCCGACCAGGCCGAACGCGTTGGGGGCGCCGGGCTTGGCGGAGAAATCGTCGAGCTCGTTATTGAGCAGGATTCCGGTTCCGTCGGCGACGAGGCCGAGTCCGTAATTGAAATTGAGCGAGGTCGTGTTGGCGACCGCATTGCCGAAACGGTCGACCACCGAGAAATGCGTGGTGTTGCCGCCCTCGCGCAGGGCGCTGCCGCCCCGGATCTCGGCGGATGGCCGGGCGTGCTCAGGATCGATGCCGGCCCGCAGCTTGGCCGCATAGGATTTCGAGATCAGCCGGTCGACCGGAACGTCGACGACGTCCGCGTCGCCGAGATATTGCGCACGGTCCGCATAGGCGAGCTTCATCGCCTCGATCATCAGATGCAGCGCCTCGGGCGAGCGGGCGCCGAGCTTGCCGAGCGGAAATCCCTCCAGAATGTTGAGCATCTCGACGAGATGGATGCCGCCCGAGGACGGCGGCGGCATCGACAGGATGTCGTAGCCCCGATAGGTGCCATGCGCCGGGGTACGGACAACGGCCTTGTAGTTGGCGAGGTCCTCGCTCGTCATCAGCCCGCCGGCCGCGCGCACCGCGGCCGCGATCTTCTCGGCGATCGCACCATGGTAGAAGGCCGTTGGCCCTCCGCGGGCGATCGCGTCGAGCGAGGCGGCGAGTTCAGGCTGACGCAGGCGCTCGCTTTCGTGCGGGGCCTGTCCTGATGGAAAAAAGATTTGCGCGCTCGACGGCCAGCGCGCGAGCCGCGGCTGCGCCAACAGCAGAGAATCGAGCAGGTCGTCCTCGACCGCAACGCCGTCGCGTGCGAGGCGGATCGCCGGTTCGATCAACTCGGCGAGGGTGAGTCGTCCCGATCCGTAGCGTTCGTGCGCGAGCGCCAGACCGGCGACGGTTCCGGGCACGCCGACCGCGAGGCCGGTGTCGCGCGACTTGTGCGGATCGGCATTGCCGTTCTGGTCGAGAAAGACGTCGCGTGTCGTCGCCGCGGGCGCAGTCTCGCGATAGTCGATCGCCACCGTTTCGTTGCGCTCGGCAAGATGAACCACCATGAAGCCCCCGCCGCCGATATTGCCGGCGCGCGGCATGGTGACGGCCAGCGCGAACCCGACCGCGACCGCGGCGTCGACCGCGTTGCCTCCACGTTTGAGAATGTCCACGCCGATCTCGGTCGCGCGCTTCTCCTGGCTCGCCACCATTCCGTGAGGCGCCGTCACTGCCTCGATGCGGCTCGCCGGACGCGTGCTCGGCGCGAGCGCGGCCGGCGGCGTCTGCGCCACGGAGGCGGACGCAAGCACGACAAAGGCGGTCAGCAGAGTGACGAACAATCGCATGAGACACACGCCTTTCGAACTCGGCCTCGTGTGGCGGATTGAAGTTCCCAAGATTATGCAGTGAGCGCAGATAGGAACGTCAAATCCGAAAGTCACACTGGAATCTTACACGGGCTCGTGTTCCCTGATTCCGGAAATTCGCATCAGAGCCCGCGGCAAGGTATTGCCAACTTCGGAATCGGGACACGCGCCTGATAGGCGGTGTATGCGCGCGAGTCGATCCCCGCGTGGGCAGCGCAGCCGCGACCGGGCGATGTTTGATCCGCAAACACACACTCGTGAAGTCCGTTCGGTGCGACGATCGTCCGCGCCCGTGTATGCATGACGGCGTTTTGCCATCCTCTCTCGACGGGCGTGTCGGGATCGGCGAAACTTGGGACGGGGCTCCTTCGACGACGCAGGCGGACCGACATGGATGCAGGCGGCCTCACCGGGACCGAAGAAGAACGCGCGGCGCTGCGGCTGGTCGGGCAGTGCTGCACCGTGCTTGCCGGGTTCTCCGGTGACGTTCCGGGCGACTTCGCCGACCGGTTGTTCGCGCGCACAGCGCCCGAAGATCTCCTGCGCTACGATCCGCGCGAACTCGCCAGGGTGGCGAGCGATGCCTGGGCGTTTCTGATCGACCGGCCGCCCGGCCGCCCGAAGATCGGTTTCCTGCCGCCCGTGGCCGAAGGCGACCAGCTCAAGGCCGTGTCGATCCTTGAGATCGTCAACGACGACATGCCGTTTCTGGTCGATTCGGTCATGGCGCAGCTCGCGGACCTGGGCCTTGAGATCCGGCTGGTGGCTCATCCGATCTTCGCCGTCGAACGCGATCCCTCGGGGCGGCTCGTGGGATTGCGCAGCGAAGGGGCGCTCGGTCCGGGTGCGGCGCGCGAGAGCGTCATCCAGGTCCATCTCGAACGTATCGAGGACGAGGCGCGGCGCAGCGCGATCGTGTCGGCGCTCGAAGGCGTGCTCGCCGAGGTTCGCCGCGCGGTCGAGGATTGGCGCCCGATGCTGGCGCGTGTGCGGTCCGCTGTTGCGGAGCTGCGCGCCGTGCCGCTGTCGGTGCTCTCGACGGACGACCTTACCGAGACCATCCAGTTCATGGAGTGGCTGACGCACGACAATTTCACGTTCCTGGGCGTTCAGGATCTCACCTACGATGCCGAGCATTCGCAACTCGTGCCGGTCTCCGAAGGCTCGCTCGGCGTCCTGCGTCTCACCGACGGCAGCCCGATGAAGCGGGCCAACGAACCCATCACCCTCACCCCGCGGGCGCGCGCGTTTCTCGACCAGGCCGGCGCCCTCATCGTCGCCAAGGACAGCTCGCGCTCACAGGTGCATCGCCGCGTGCCGATGGATTTCGTCGCGCTCAAGCGCTACGCGCCCGACGGAAAACTGACGGGGCTGTTCCGCATCGTCGGCCTGTTCACCTCGACCGCCTACACGCGGTCGAGCCGCAGCATCCCGTACGTGCGCCGCAAGGTGGATGCCGTACTGGTGCGCGCCGGATTCGATCCCGAAGGGCATTCCGGCAAGGCCCTCGTCAACGTGCTCGAAACCTATCCGCGTGACGAACTGTTCCAGATCGATGCGGACACGCTGTTTCATTTCGCGCTCGCCATTCTGCAGCTCGAGGAGCGTCCGCGCGTGCGCGTGTTGCCGCGGCGCGACCGCTTCGGACGGTTTGTGTCGATCCTCGTCTATGTTCCGCGTGAGCGCTACGACAGCGCCACCCGCTCGGCGATCGGCTATGTGCTCGCCGATGCCTACGGGGGGCGCGTCGCCTCGTTCGCGCCGTTCTTTCCCGAAGGGCCGCTGGTGCGCGTCCATTTCGTCATCGCGCGCGCCGATCGCGACCTCGCGGATCCTGATCGCAGCACGGTCGAGCGCGGCGTGGCGGAGGTCGTGCGGACGTGGGGCGATGCGCTCGCCGAGGCGTTGACGCTCGCGCACGATCCGGCCAAGGCGCGCATGCTGATCGAGCGCTACGGCGAGGCCTTTTCGGCGGCCTACCGCGAGGCTTATCCGCCCAACGTTGCGCTCGCCGACATCCGGGTGATCGAGACTCTGTCGGCTTCGCGTCCGCTCGGTGTCGATTTCCATCGCCGGCGTACGGAGGGCGATGCGGCTATCGGACTGAAGGTGTGGAGCTGCGACCGGCCGATCCCGCTGTCCGAGCGCGTTCCTGTGCTCGAACACATGGGGTTCAAGGTCGTCGACGAGCGGACGTTCCACGTCGCGGCGCACGACGGCAGCACGTCCGGCGTCTGGCTGCACGACATGCTGCTGATCTCGACGAGCGGCACGGCCGACGTCGATGCGCTGAAGGCGCGGCTTGAAGCCTGTTTCCTGACGGTGATGCGCGGGGTCGCCGAGGACGATGGCTACAACGCCCTCGTCCTCACCGCCGGCCTCTCATGGCGCGATATCGCGCTGGTGCGGACTTTGTCGCGCTATCTGCGCCAGCTCCGCGTTCCCTATTCGCAGGACTACATGTGGGCGACGCTCGCGCGGCATCCAGCCATCACCGCCCGCATCGTCGCCCTGTTCCACCTGCGGTTCGATCCGCGCTTCGCGGCGGCGGGCGGCGAGCGGGCCGCGCGCGAGACGTTGCTCGCGACCGAGATCGAAACGGCGCTGCAGGCCGTCGAGAGTCTCGACGAGGATCGGATCCTCCGCCGTTTTCTCAACGCGGTGCAATCGGCGCTGCGCACCAATTTCTACCAGCTCGACGCCGACGGCCAGCCGAGGTCGGTCGTCGCCGTGAAGTTCGACAGCCGGCGGGTCGACGGCATGCCGCTGCCGCGGCCGCTCTACGAGATCTTCGTCTATTCGCCGCGCGTCGAAGGCATTCACCTGCGCTTCGGCAAGGTGGCGCGCGGCGGCATCCGCTGGTCGGATCGGCCGCAGGATTTCCGCACCGAGGTGCTCGGTCTCGTCAAGGCGCAACAGGTCAAGAACGCCGTCATCGTTCCGGTCGGCGCCAAGGGCGGCTTCGTGCCGAAGCAGCTTCCGACGCAGCGCGACGCCGCGCAGCAGGAAGGCATCGCCGCCTACAAGATCTTCATCTCCACGCTGCTCGACATCACCGACAATCTCGGACACGACGGCGTTCTGCCCCCGGTCGACACCGTGCGGCACGACGGCGACGATCCCTATCTGGTGGTCGCGGCCGACAAGGGAACGGCGACGTTCTCGGACATCGCCAACGGCATCGCGCAGGAGCACAAGTTCTGGCTCGACGATGCCTTCGCGTCCGGCGGCTCGGCCGGCTACGACCACAAGAAGATGGGCATCACGGCGCGCGGCGCCTGGGAATCCGTCAAGCGCCATTTCCGCGAAATGGACATCGACGTGGGCCGCACGCCCTTCACGGTTGCGGGCGTAGGCGACATGTCGGGCGACGTGTTCGGCAACGGCATGCTGCGCGAACACACCATCCGGCTCGTCGCCGCCTTCGACCACCGCGACGTCTTCATCGACCCCGACCCCGATCCCGAGCGGAGCTTCGCCGAGCGCAAGCGGCTGTTCGGTCTGCCGCGGTCGAGCTGGCGCGATTACGACAAGACGGTGATCTCCAAGGGCGGCGGCGTGTTCTCCCGCGCGGCGAAGGACATCCCGCTCTCTCCCGAAGCCCGCGCGCTCCTCGGCATCGAGACCGAGAAGCCGGCGCCGCAGGAGGTGATGAGCGCCATCCTCAAATTGCCGGTCGATCTCCTGTGGTTCGGCGGCATCGGCACCTACGTGCGCGCCGGCCAGGAAAGCGACGACGCGGTCGGTGATCGCGCCAACGACGCCATTCGGATCACCGGCGCCGATCTGCGCTGCAAGGTCGTAGGCGAGGGCGCCAACCTGGGAATGACCCAGAAGGGGCGCATCGAGGCGGCGCTGCGCGGCATTCGTCTCAACACCGACGCGATCGATAACTCGGCCGGCGTCAACACATCGGATGTCGAGGTCAACCTGAAGATCGCGCTCAGCGCGCCGCTGCGCGAAGGGCTGCTCAAGCGCGAGGAGCGCAACCGGCTGCTCGCCGACCTGACCGAGGAGGTCGCGCGTCTCGTCTTGCGCAACAACTACCAGCAGACGCTCGCGCTCTCCTTGGCGGAGCGGCGCGGCATGGAGGATCTCGGCTTCCAGCAGCGCCTGATGCAGACGCTGGAAGCGCGCGGACTGCTCGACCGCGCGGTCGAGTTCCTGCCTGACGACATGGAGCTCGCCGAACGGCGCAGGCGTACGCAGCCGCTCACGCGGCCCGAGCTCGCGGTCCTCCTCGCCTACGCGAAGCTCGCGCTCTATGACGACCTGCTCGCCTCGGCGGTTCCGGACGACGCCTATCTGGCGCACGAGCTCGGCCGCTATTTTCCGCAGGCCGTCGCCAAAAAGTTTCCGCGCGCTCTCGATCATCACCGGCTGCGGCGGGAAATCATCGCCACCCAGCTCGCCAACTCGATGGTCAACCGCGGCGGCCCGTCATTCGGCGTGCGCATCGCCGACCAGACCGGAGCGGGCCCCGACCGCATCGCGGCGGCGTTCGCGGCGGTGCGCGACAGCTACGGGATGACCGCGCTCAATACGGCCATCGAAGGGCTCGACAACAAGATCCCGGCCGAGCTCCAGCTCGGACTGTTCATTCAGGTGCAGGACCTTCTGCTCGACCGCATCGTCTGGTTCCTGCGCCACACCGACCTGTCACGCGGGCTCGCAGGGATCGTGGAGCATCATCGCGAGGCGATCGGGGCGGTGGCGGCCGCGCTCGATCAGGCGCTGCCGGCCGCGGCCGCTGCGGCGCGGCGCGCGCGGGTCGGCGAGCTCGTCACGGGCGGTGTTCCGGAGGAGCTGGCGCGCCGCATCGCCGATCTGCCGGCCCTCGCGGCCGCCCCGGACATCAGCATCGTCTCGGACCGGACCGGCCGGCCTGTCGCCGAAGTGGCGGCGACCTATTTCGCCGGCGAAGATTTCTTCCGTCTCGACCGCATCGTCGCGGCAGCGCGCGGGATCGTCATCTCCGACTACTTCGACCGGCTGGCGCTCGACCGCGCGCTCGAGTCGATCGGCGACGCGCAGCGCCGGCTGACCGCCGGCATGATCGCCAACGGCGCAACCGGGCCGGCGGCGGTCGAGGCCTGGGTCGGCAGCCGGGCTCACGAGGTGGAGCGCATCCGCGGCGCCATCCACGAGATCGCCGGATCGGGCCTCACGTTGTCGAAGCTCTCGGTCGCCGCCAGCCTGCTCGGCGACCTCGCCGGACAGTGAACCAGATTGCGCGGAAGCACCTTTTAATTGATGCGTCGCCACGCACTCGTGTCACCTTTCCCCAACGGGGCGAGGTGAAGCGTGCCCGGCGCGTCAGCACGACGAACGAACTCACGATAGAGGAGCGACTTGATTTCTGTCGGGTGTCAGTGGCGGAAGTGGCGGGTGCCGGTGAACACCATGGCGATGCCGTGCTCGTCCGCGGCGCGGATCACCTCCTCGTCGCGCATCGAGCCGCCCGGCTGAATGACCGCCGTGGCGCCCGCCTCGACGGCGACCAGGAGCCCGTCGGCGAACGGAAAGAAGGCGTCGGACGCCACCACGGAGCCCTTCGTCAAAGGCTCGCCGGCGCCGGATTGCGCCGCCGCGTCCTCGGCCTTGCGGGCGGCGATGCGCGCCGCGTCGACGCGGCTCATCTGTCCGGCGCCGATGCCGACCGTCGCGCCGTCGCGGGCGTAGACGATGGTGTTGGACTTCACGTGCTTGGCGACGCGGAAGGCGAAGCGCATGTCGCGCATCTCGGCTTCGGTGGGAGCGCGCCGGGTTACCGTCGTGAGCTGCATCTGCTCGACGGTTGCGTTGTCGCGCGACTGAACCAGCAATCCGCCTGCGACCGTTTTGACGCTCATGCCCGGCGCGCGCGGATCGGGCAATCCGCCGGCGAGCAAGAGGCGCAGATTCTTCTTCGCCGCCACGATGGCGATCGCCTCCTCGCTGGCATCGGGGGCGATGATCACCTCGGTGAAGATCTCCGTGATGGCGCGCGCCGCCTCGGCATCGAGCGGGCGGTTCACCGCAATGATGCCCCCATAGGCCGACACCGGATCGCAGCGCAGCGCCTTGCGATAAGCCTCGACGAGCGTCGCGCCTTCGGCGACGCCGCACGGGTTCGCGTGCTTGACGATGACGCAGGCGGGCGTGCGCGCCGGATCGAACTCGGCGACGCACTCGTAGGCCGCGTCGGTGTCGTTGATGTTGTTGTAGGACAATTGCTTGCCCTGGAGCTGGCGGGCGGTCGCCACGCCGGGGCGTGCCTCCGGCGTGCGATAGAATGCGGCCGACTGGTGCGGGTTCTCGCCATAGCGCAGGGCTTCGACCAGCCGGCCGCCGACCGCGCGGAATGTCGGCGCGCTCTCTCCGATGTGGTCGGCGAGCCAATTCGAGATGGCCGCGTCGTAGACCGCTGTGCGCGCATAGGCCTTGGCGGCGAGACGGCGGCGCAGGCCCACAGTCGTGGCGCCGTCATGGTCCGCGAGCTCTTTCACGAGCAGCGGATAGTCCGCGGGATCGACCACCACTGCCACGTCGGCATGGTTCTTGGCCGCCGCCCGGATCATGGCGGGACCGCCGATGTCGATGTTCTCGATGCAGGTGTCGAAGTCGGCGCCCTTCTGCACGGTCGCCTCGAACGGATAGAGATTGACCACCAGAAGGTCGATCGGCCGAATGCCGTGCTGCTCCATCGCGGCCACGTGCTCGGCGCGCGTGCGCACGGCGAGCAGTCCGCCATGCACGCCGGGGTGCAGGGTCTTCACCCGTCCGTCCATCATCTCGGGGAAGCCCGTCAGGT
>CAYVBN010000542.1:0-7369 GCA_964449645.1 uncultured Hyphomicrobiales bacterium | reverse complement strand
GTAATGCCGGTAGAGATCCGCCAGCGTCCCGGTCTGACCGAAATGTTCGACACCCAGAGGCCGCACGCGATGCCCGCGCACGGCGCCGAGCCAGGCGAGCGTGGCCGGATGGCCGTCGAGTACCGTGACGATGCCGCAATGTGCCGGCACGTCGACGAGGAGGCGTTCGATGTGCGCGCGGGCATGCACCAGGCCGCGTTCGCGCGCGCGCTGTGCGGCTGTCCAGCCGGCATTGAGGCGATCGGCTGACGTCACCGCGAGCAGCCCGACGTCGCGCCGGTCCTCCGCCATCAGCCCGACGGCCTGGATCGCTTCCGGCGCCACCGCGCCCGTGTAGGCGACGACGACCTCGCAGTTGGGACCCGGCCGGCGCAGCCAATAGGCGCCGTCGACGATTTCCTGCCGCAGCGCCGGCGTCATCGGCCGCCCGATCTGCTCGATCGGGCGCGTCGAGAGGCGCAGATAGACGGAGCCGCCGGTCTCGTCCCGCAGCCAGTTGTGCTCGGACGGCGCGGAGCCGCCGTCCTTTTGAATGTAGATCAGCGCCCACGGCAGGATCGCCGCCAGCTCGTCGACGAAGGCCGGCTCGAAGGCGGCGAGGCCGTCCTGCGCCATGCCGATCAGGGGCTGCATGATCGACTGATGCGCGCCGCCTTCGGGCGCGAGCGTCAATCCCGACGGCGTCGCCACCAGGATGAAGCGGGCGTCCTGGTAGCAGGCGTAGTTGAGCGCATCGAGTCCGCGCGCGACGAACGGATCGTAGAGCGTGCCGATCGGCAGCAGCCGCTCGCCGTTGGTCGAATGCGACAGGCCGAGCGCCGACAGCAACAAAAAGAGATTCATCTCGGCGATGCCGAGCTCGATGTGCTGGCCCTGCGGCGAGAACGCCCAGGTGAACGTCGAAGGGATGCGCTCGCTCTTGAACGTGTCGGCCATTTCTTCGCGCGCGAAGAGACCGCGGCGGTTGACCCAGCCGCCGAGATTGGTCGAGACGGTCACGTCCGGCGACGTGGTGACGATCCGCCGTGCGAACGCGGCGTCCTCCTTGCCGAGCTCGCTCATGAGCGCGCCGAAGCCCGTCTGCGTCGACATGATCGGCTGCATGGTGACTGGCAGTTCGGCGGGCACCTCGAAACGCGGCGCCTGCAGCCGGCGCCGCCCGCCCGCCGCGAACGGCACGCGATCGATGAAGTCCTGCAGCCGTTCGGGCGCAACCGCCGATCCTTCGAAACGATCCCATTCGTGGCCGGGGCGCACGGTCATGGCGGCGCGAAACGCGTCCATCTGCGCCGGCGTCATCAGTCCGGCGTGGTTGTCCTTGTGTCCGGCGAGCGGCAGCCCGTAGCCCTTGATCGTGTAGCAGAGAAAGCAGGTCGGGCGATCGCGCTCGGCGGCGCGGAACGCGTGCGTGAGCGAGGGCAGGTCGTGGCCGGCGAGGTTCGTCATGAGCCGCGCCAGCTCGTCGCCGCTCCGCCGCTCGATCAATTCCCGCGTTTCCTTCTGGTCACCGAGATCCTGCAGCAGCCGCTTGCGCCACGCCGCGCCGCCGGCGAACACCAGCGCCGAATAGAGCTGGTTCGGGCACGCGTCGATCCACGCCCGCAGGGCGCTGCCGCCGGGTTCCGCGAAGGCCGCTTCCAGCAGGGACCCGTATTTGAGAACGACGACGTCCCAACCGAAGCTGCGGAACAGGGATTCGAACCGCGCCCACAATCCTTCGCGCACCACGGCGTCGAGGCTCTGCCGGTTGTAGTCGATGATCCACCAGCAATTGCGCAGGCCCTGCTTCCAGCCTTCGAGCATCGCCTCGAAGATGTTGCCCTCGTCGATCTCGGCGTCGCCTGCGAGCGCGATCATGCGGCCCTCGGGCCGTTCGAGGCCCCAGCCGTGGGCGCGCACGTAGTCCTGCGCGAGCGCGGCAAAGAGTGTCTGCGCGACGCCGAGCCCGACCGAGCCGGTCGAGAAGTCGACGTCATCCGTGTCCTTGGTCCGCGACGGATAGCTCTGCGCGCCGTGGTAGGCGCGGAAGGCTTCGAGCTTGTCCCGCGTCTGATGGCCCAACAGATATTGGATGGCGTGGAAGACCGGACTCGCATGCGGCTTCACGGCCACCCGGTCTTCCGGCCGGAGCGCGTCGAAATAGAGCGCCGTCATGATGGTGGCGAGCGAGGCCGATGACGCCTGATGCCCGCCCACTTTCAAGCCGTCGACATTGTCGCGCAGGTGGTTGGCGTTGTGGATCGTCCAGGTGGCGAGCCAGAGCACCTTGCGCTCGATCTCGCGCAGGATGCGCAAATCCTCCCCGGGCATTCCGGACTGCCGTTCGTCATTCATGCTCTGTCGTCCGCTGAACCGTGCAGCCCAGCATGGCCGAGCCTCGGGGGCGGAAGTTGCCAATATGGTCTGCAGACAGCCGGAATTTGGCGTAGAATGCCAAAAGACAGGCGCTCAGGGGCAGATCATGCCAAAACCGGACCTCGACGCGATCGACCGTAAGATTCTGCAGCACCTTCAGGCCGACGGCCGCATGAGCCTCGCCGATCTGGCCGGCAAGGTCGGCCTGTCGCCGTCGCCCTGCCTGCGGCGCGTGCGCAATCTCGAGCGCGCCGGCGTGATCTCGCGGTACGTGGCGGTGCTCGATCAGCGCGCGGTCGGACTGCCGATCAGCGTCTTCGTCTCGATCAAGCTCGAGAAGCAGCGGCAGGAATCGCTCGACCGCTTCGCCAAGGCGATCGCCCGTTGGCCCGAAGTGCTCGAATGCTATCTGATGACCGGCTCGCGCGATTACTGGGCGCGTGTCGTCGTGCCCGATCTCGACGCCTACGATCGTTTCCTCAAGCAGAAGCTGACGCGGCTCGAAGGCATCGCCTCGATCGAGTCGAGTTTCGCGCTCGAACAGGTGAAATACACCAACGTCCTGCCGGTCGCTTAGCGCATGATCCGGTGAAGGGGAGACCGGTTCGCCGGGAAACGCCTTTAATCCTCGACATAGCGGACGCCGCACTGCAGGACGGCGATGTTCTTTCGCCCGAGCCGGCGAAGGAGATCCAATTCCGGATCCGACACGCGTTCGCGGTGGCCGCCGACGCGATCGTAGTGCCGGCGGGCGATGACGAGCCCATGCTCGGGCCGGGGGCGCGTCGCGAGCGAGCGGTACACCAGCGCGAGCGTCGCCATCAGGCCCGGCTGCATACCGGCCGGAGAGGCGAGGGGACGAAAGACCCCGGCGCGGCTGTCCGCCGTGCCGGTCATTTCGGCGTATTCGATGAAGCGCGCCGTCTCCTCCGCCCAGGTCGGGTCGAGCACGGCGCCCGGCCGCAGGAACATCAGCCAGGGTCCGCGCGCCTTGTCGGCCGCATCCTTGAGTCTGGCGCCGAGCGGCCGCGGCGAGATCATGATGTGGCATCCGGTGACGTCGCCGATCTCTGCCGTCGCGTCGGTCGACCCCCCGTCGGCGAGGATCACTTCGCGCACGCTGCCGGCCGTCACGCCGGCGACCAGCATCGCGAGTGTGCGCACGAGAGCCCGTTCGCAATTCTGCGTGGGAATGACGACACTGAGCACGGACTAGCAGTGAGATTGCATCGGGTTGCCCGTCCGGTTCCTCACCGAGCTGGAGAATTCTGCGGCAGCCCCCAGAGGGTTCAAGGCAAGCATGCCTCTCCGGGCCGGCGCGGTCGAGAGCCGGGCAAAGGGAGATCAAGGGAGAGATATGGAAGGATATAAGGTGTGCCCTGAATGTTCTTGTTTTGTTCTTAGATGCTGGCTAATATTCCCGGATGAGAACACCGCGTGCCAAGCGTCCACGTCCGGAACAGGCTGTCCCCGCAATGGCCGTCCCGGCCATTCCAGCCAGCGGCGGCCACGAAGTTGCGCGGGAGCGCCGCCGCGGGCGCGGCGCGCCGTCGAATGCGTCCGGCCGCTACGAGCCGTCCGTACGGATTACTTTCGACGACGGCTGGCAGAGCCTCGAAGACCTGCCGCCATTCAAGACGACCGTCGGGATCGACAGCGCCCGCAAGGTCATCACCCGCAACGACTCGCCCGACATCCCGTTCGACCGCTCGATCAATCCTTATCGCGGCTGCGAGCACGGCTGCATCTACTGCTTCGCGCGGCCGACGCATGCCTATCTCGGGCTCTCGCCCGGGCTCGATTTCGAATCCAGGCTCTTCATGAAGCCCGACGCGCCGGAGGCGCTCGAGCGGGAGCTCTCTGCACCCGGATATACGCCGCGCACCCTCGCGATCGGCACCAACACCGATCCCTACCAGCCGATCGAGCGCGAATACCGGATCATGCGCCGCATTCTCGAGACGCTCGAGCGGGCGGGCCATCCGGTGAGCATCGTGACCAAATCGGCGCTCGTCGTGCGCGACGTCGACATTCTTGCGCGCATGGCCGCACGCAACCTCGCCCGCGTCGCCATCTCGGTGACGACGCTCGATCCCAAGCTCGCCCGCATCATGGAGCCGCGTGCTCCGACGCCGCCGCGCCGGCTCGAAGCCCTGCGGCAGCTCGCGACGGCCCGCGTCCCGACCTCCGTGATGGTGGCGCCGATCATTCCGGCGGTGAACGATGCCGATATCGAGCGGGTGCTCGATGCGGCCGCGGCGGCCGGCGTGATGAGCGCAGGTTACGTGATGCTGCGGCTGCCGCTCGAAGTGCGCGATCTCTTCCGTGAATGGCTGATGGAACATTTCCCTGATCGCTATCGCCACGTGTTCACGCTGATGCGGCAGATGCGCGGCGGCAAGGATTATGATTCCACCTGGGGCAAGCGCATGACCGGCGAGGGCCCCTATGCCTGGATGATCGGCCGCCGCTTCGAGACGGCCTGTGAACGGCTCGGCCTCAACAAGCGGCGCATCGCGCTGACGACGGAGCATTTCGTTCCGACGCGGCGCTCGGGACAGCAGCTCGAATTGTTCTGAAGGTACATTCCGAGGACCTACGCAATGATCCCCCGTATCAACGTCGTGACGCTCGGTGTCGCCGACATGGCCGCGAGCGTGAGGTTCTACGAAAACTTCGGACTGACGCGCAAAGCGAGGACGACCGGTGACGAGGTCGCCTTTTTCGATGCCGGCGGCATCGTGCTCGCGCTCTATCCCTGGGATCTGCTCGCCGAGGACGCGCAGATTCCGGCCGCGCCGATGCCGAGCGCCTTTCGCGGCACGACGATCGCCTGCAACTGCGCCTCGCCCGAAGAGGTGGACGCGGTGGGCGCGCGCGCGCTCGCGGCTGGTGCGCGGCCGCTCAAGCCGGCCGCGGCAACGTTCTGGGGCGGATATTCCGGCTATTTCGCCGATCTGGACGGCCATCCGTGGGAGGTCGTCCATGCGCCGATGTTCCCGCTCTCGCCGGAGGGCCGGTTGATGATGCCGGATTGAACCGCGCGGCCCGCCACCGACGGGGCGCCTGCGGACACGACCTCAGCGGCGGCGTGCCTTCGCGGCACCCGTGAGCGTGTCTTCCTCTTTCAGGCCTTCTTCGATGCGCGGCTCTTCCAGGTACCAGGGAACGTTGACCAGCACCACGCGCGAGCCGCCGTAGCGCAGGATCGCCGCGCACAGGCGGCGGGCGCGCATGCCGTGCAGCAGGTACTGCCACCAGTGCTCCTTCACCAGCTCCGGCACGAGCACGGCGATCAGACGATCGGGATTGTCCTTCTCGGTCGCGGCGATGAGCTTGAGAAGCGGTTCCTCGATTCTCCGATAAGGCGCTTCCTGGAGCACGAGGCGGGGCGGACGAAGTCCGGCCTCCTTCGCCGGTCTCTCCACGTCTTGCGACCATTGTCGGCGCAACTGCCGCTGCCGTTCGTGCACGTCCGGGCCGCCCAGCTCCGTCAGATGCACGGCAATGACATCCGGCGACAGCCGCAACGCGAATTGCAGCGCGCGATCCGTCAGCCGGCTCCAGCTCTCGGTCGCGACCAGAACGATCGGCGGCTTGGTGCGCCGCAGGTCGAGCGGCTGGTCGTCGCGCAACTGGGCGTCGAGCTCGCGATAGTAGCCCTTGATGATCTTGAACAGCAGGATGACGCACGGAACCACGAGAAGAACGATCCATGCGCCCTCGCCGAACTTGGCGATGACGATGACCGCCAGCGCGATCCCCGTCGCCGTCGCGCCGACCGCGTTGATCGCCAGGCTGGCGCGGCGACGATGGCGTTCCGGCGTCGTGGTCGCCCGCCGCAGCTCCCGGTGCCAATGGGTCACCATTCCGAGCTGTGACAGGGTGAAGGCCGAGAAGGCGCCGATCGCGAACAGCGGAATGAGCCGATCGGTGATGCCGCCGAACGCGATCAGCAGCAGCCCTGCTGCGACCGCGAGATAGAGAATGCCGACCGAGAACACCAACCGGCGTCCGACGACCGCGAAGGGGCGCGGGAGGAAATCGTCGCTCGCCAGCAGCCGGCAGACGCGCGGGAAGTCGACGAAGCTCGTATTGGCGGAGAGACACAGAACGCAGAGCACGCTGCCGATCGCCACGTAATAGAAGCTGCCGCGGCCGATGACGGCCCCCGCCAACTGCGACAGCACGCTCTGATAGCCGTCCCGCGTCTGGTCCATCGCGGCAATTCCGTAGCTCCGCACCAGGTAGGTGATGCCGGCAAGCAGGATGCCCAGAATGGCGCAGATGATTCCGAGCGTCCGACGCGCCCGCGCGGCGACTGGATCGCGGAACGCGCTCACGCCGTTGCTGACCGCCTCGACGCCGGTCATCGCGGTGCACCCGGCCGCGAAGGATTTCAGCAGCAGCCAGATGCTCACGGCCTCCGTGGCCGCAGGGGCGGCGGGCGGGGTGACGACCGCCTGGGGTTCGCCGCCCGTGGCGAGCGTCTTGTAGACGCCGATGGCGATGATCAGGACGAAGCTCGCGACGAACAGATAGGTGGGCAATGCCCAGGCGCGCCCGGCATCCATGGTGCCGCGCAGGTTCATGACCGTCACCAGCACCAGGATGCCCAGGCAGAGCGACAGCGTGTAGGGGTGGAGCGACGGGATGGCGGAGGTCAGAGCGCCCACGCCGGCGGAGATGCCGACCGCCACATTGAGCACGTAGTCGATCATGAGGGCCGCCGCCGCGAGCAGGCCCGCATGGGTGCCGAGATTGGCCTTCGACACGATGTAGGCGCCGCCGTTGCCCGGATAGGCCCGGATGGTCTGGCGGTAGGACACGTAAAGGATCGCCAGCAGCGCGAGGATCGGCAGCATCACACCGCCGATGTAGCCGATGCCCGCGGCGCCCAGCGGTATGAGCACCGTCAGGGCGGCTTCCGGCCCGTAGGAGGAGGAGCCGAGCGCGTCCAACCCCATTGCCGGCACGGCCTCGAAAGCGCCGATCTTGCGCTCGACGTGTTCCT
>CAYVBN010000541.1:0-5939 GCA_964449645.1 uncultured Hyphomicrobiales bacterium | reverse complement strand
CGTGGTGTTCCGCGGGAGCGAGAACGACGTGTTGAGCCGCTATCTCGGCGCCGCGCAGGCCGTCGGTGCCGACGTGATCCTGCGTGTGACGAGCGACTGCCCGCTTGTCGACCCGGCGGTGTGCGGCGCAGTCCTGCGGTTGCGATTGGAGAAGAACGTCGATTATGCCTGCAACAACATGCCGCCGTCGTGGCCGCACGGGCTCGATTGCGAGGCGTTCACCCTGGCGGCGCTGCGGCGCGTGGACGACGTGGCGCGCGAGCCGCTCGACCGGGAGCACCCGACCCGTTTCATGCGATCGCATGCGGGCTGGTCGCGCGTCAGCCTGCTCGGTCCGGGCGGCGACTGGGCGCAGATGCGGTTTACGCTCGACACGCCGGAAGACCTGGCGTTGTTCGAGGGCCTGCTGCCGCGGCTCGGCGATCCCGATCGCGCCGGGTTGTCCGAAATTGCCGCGGTGCTGCGGTCGGACCACCGGCTTGCCGATCTGACTGCCGGACAGGAACTGCATCACGGAATCCGCCGCGAGGCGCCGAGCGTCGCCTACACGGATTTCCTCCCGGCACTGTGAGCCGATGAGCAACGCGCCTTCGATCAGTGTCGTGATCGCACCGAGCGGCGTTGCCGCCGTCGACCTTCCGCTCGCCGGTGTCGACGAGGTGATCGTGGTGGGAGAGGGCGACCTTCCTGTGTCGCCGAAGGGGTGCGCCATCCGGCGCGTGCGCTCCAACGCGCCGGCCGGTCAGCGCGCCAATATCGGAATTTCACTCGCGTCCGGCGAATGGATTGCGGTTCTTTCCGGAACGGAACGGCTCGCCGCCGACTGGCCGCTCGCACTCACCGCGACCGTCTCCAACGGAGAGGCTTGCGCCCACCGTTGGCGTCCGCAGAACGGCGGGCTGCCGCTGACGGCGGTGTGGCGGCCGGCCTTCGCCTACGGTGCGCTCGATGGATGTATCGACAACGCCGTGCAGGCGCTGGAGCACTGGGTCGCCGATATTTTCCCGCGTCACCGTCATCGCGTGCTGCCGCGCGAGGGCGTGGCCGAGCACGAGGCGGCGTGGCTGCAGTCCGGCGCCGTGCCTTGCGAAAGCACGCAGGGCAGCGTGCGCACCGGCTCGGCCGCGGTCGGCAACGGCTACGATCCGCAGAGCTTCTGGGAGGCTGGCGGCAGCGGCTGGGTCAAGTGGGAGGCGTTTCAGCCGGACGAGGCCGAGATTCGCGAGATCGTCGAGAAGGTGCAACCGCGCCAGGTGCTCGAGCTCGGCTGTGGGGGAGGGCGCAATGCGCGGTACTTCGCGGGCGCCGAACGTTATGCGGGTATCGATCTCTCAATGTCGTTGCTCGCACGCGCCCGCGACCGTCAGGAGGCGAACGGGATCGGCCTCGTGTGTGGAGATGCGAGCCGGTTGCCGTTTGCCGACGGCTCCTTCGATCTCGTGTTCGCCGTATCGACGATTCAGCACGTGGTTCCGGCGCGGATCGCCGCGTGCGTCTCCGACATCGTCCGGGTGGCGCGCCGGCAGATTTGCCTGATCGAGTTCACCGACGAGCTGCCCGGTTCCGGCGGCTGGTTCGATCAGCCGCACATGTTCCGGCACGATTACGCGTCACTCCTTGCACCTCATGCCGAGCTGCGGCTGCGGCGGCCCACCGCGCTGCAGATCCAGCCGGCGGTGAAGGAAGTGTTCCTGTTCGAGAAGCGGCACTGACGTGGAACGGGTCGGCGTCGGCACCTGCCACGGAAGCTTCGGCGAGCTGCTGCAAGGCGTTCTGCCGGGCGGCCGCAAGTTCCTGGTCAACTGTCGGATCCGAAATTGCTCGCGCGTCACCGTTCGGCTCAGCGATCCGGCTTATTCGCCGCAGAAGGAGGAGGAGTTCGCGCATTCCTATGCGCGCTTTCCGAAGACCTACAAGGGATTGCGAAACTTTCTCGGCGATCTCGGCCGGCACGACGATTGCTTGATCTCGATCGAGTCCGACATTCCGGTCGGCAAGGGACTGAGTTCCTCGACCGCCGACATGGTGGCAGGCGTGCGCGCGCTTGCCGAAGCGCTGTCGCTGAAGCTCAAGAACGATTACGTCAGTCATATGCTGACCGAAGTCGAGCCCAACGACGGGCTGCACTTCGACCAGACCAGCGCCTATCACCACACGGAAGGCCGGTTGATCGCCAATGTCGACTGGGTGCCGCCGTTGCGCATTCTCGGCATCGACCAGGGCGGCGTCGTCGACACGGTGGCTTTCAACCAGAGAGCCATCGTGTGGAGCGACGATCAGATGGCGCAATATGGGGTTCTGCTCGATGCGATGCTGAAGGCGCTCGAATCGCGCGATGTCGAGCGTGTCGCGGCGCTCGCGACGGAGAGCGCGCGCGCCTGGCAGCATGTCAATCCGAAGGACGACCTGCCGATCGTGCTCGATCTCGCCGCGGCGCTGCGCGCGCTCGGCGTCATCAACACGCACAGCGGCACGTATCTGGGCCTGCTGTTCGCCGACGATGCGTGGCCGGATGCGGATCGGATCATGGCCTTGTCCGCGAAACGGCTGCCGGGCCGTCACATCGCCTGGTTCGCCACGACCATGTGTGCGACCGGGTGACACTGCACGCGACTATCCGAGGAGACGGAATTTTGGCCGACTGGAATCTGCGTTGTACCGCCTGCGGCTGGGAGGAGCCCGAGACCGCCTATCACATTGCATGTCCGTCCTGTGGAGGCTTCATCGAGGTCGTTTTCGCGCGCGTGCCGGATCGTGTCGTCGACAAGGCGCAACCCTCGATCTTCCGTTTTCATCCGGTGATGCCCTACGATGTCTCCGGCGGAAAGCTCTCCGCTTACGAAGACATCGGAGAGACTCCGGTGGTCTTCGCGGAACGGCTGTCGGAGGACCTCGACATCGAGCTGTGGTTCAAGGACGAGATGGTCATGCCGTCCGGAACCTGGAAGGACCGCGAGGGATTTGTTTCCCTTTACAGGCTGCTGCGCAACGGCGTTTCCGACCTGTTCGTGTTCTCTTCGGGCAATACCGGGACGTCGCTCGCGCGCTCCGCCACGATGATGCGCGGCCCGCGTTTGCACCTCGTCGTCCCGAAGGCGTCGGAGAAACGTCTCGCCACCTATCGGCAGTTCTTCGATCCGGAATTCGTCAAGGTCTATCTGTTCGACGGCAGCAACGACGAGTGCATTGGCGAATCGAAGCGGCTGGCGCAGGAATTGGGCATCGGGGTCGAGGGAGGATTCTCGAACTATGCCCGCCGCGAGGGCCTGAAGCTCTTCGGACTCGAACTCGCGCTGTCCTGGGACCGGCGCTGCGACTGGTACGTGCAACCGGTCGCCGGCGGCATCGGAGTGTACAGCCTGCACAAGGCCTATCGGGATATCGGGCGGCGTGGTGACTGCCCGCGCATCCTGGCGGTGCAGGCCGAAATTTGCGCCCCGATGGTCAATGCCTGGCGCGACCGTTCGCCGACATTGGAAGACCGGCATGTTCCGGCGGAAGTCGTGCCGTCGCCCTACGTGCGCGTGTTGCGCACGCGTCGTCCGGCCGACAGCTATCCGATCCTGAAGCCGATCGTTCAGGAGGTCGGCGGCGACTTCGAGGCCGTGAGCGATGCAGAGATCCACGCCGGGCTGCGCGCGCTCTATCGTGACGATTACTATCGCGAAGTCTACGCGCAGACCGGGAAACTGTGCGGGCTTGAGCCGGCGACGGCGCTGGCCGGCATCGTCAAGGCGGTGAAGTCGGGCACGATCGCCCGCGGCGCGCGCGTCGTGCTCAACGTGTCGGGTGCCGCGAAGGACGGCGACCTCGATCCCGCCTGGCTGGAAGGGCTCCTGTGACAACGGCCTGTCCCGACTGGCTGGGCAGGGCATTGCCTGAGTTGGTTCGGGATTATTTGGATCCGTTGGCCTCCGCACGCGCCGCCAAGTTCGCCGATGCGCTCGCGCCCTGTGCGCAGGACGGCCACGTCATCGAGGTGCGCCGCAACGGCGCCGTCGATGCCATTGCGGGGATCGAACCCTTGGTGTGGGACAGCCGGCATTTCGGCGTGAGCTGTGCGCGCCTTGCTCCGCTGTGCGTGTCGCCGGAGCTCTCGTCTCACACGCGGTTCGCGGCCGTTGCCGAAATCATCGATGCCGCCCTTCGCTGGTGCCGGAGCAATGCGGTGAGACTGCTGCTGCGTAGGATGGTCGGCGCGCGTGCCGAGGAGGCACGGCTTTTCGAGGATCGGGGCTTTCGCCTCGTCGACAGCATGCTGACCCTGACGGCGCCCGCAATCGAAAGCATCGTGGAGGCGTCGATCAGAGAAGCGGCACAAACCGACCGAGATGCGCTCCGGACGATTGCGTGGCACGCGTTTCCGCACAGCCGGTTCCTCGCCGATTCCGCATTGGACCGGGAGAAGGCGCACATGGTCTACGTGCACTGGCTGGACGGCTTGCTGACCGGCGTAGCAAGCGGCGAGAAAACGGTCGCGGACGGAACGGTCCTGGTCGCAGAGCTCAAAGGTCGTCCGGTCGGCTTCCTGGCGATCCGCCGCGATCGTGCAGCCGATACGTTCTTCGCCCGAACGCTGGCGCCGATCGAGCTGTTCGCTGTCGCTTCCGCCGCGCGCGGACGCGGGATTGGCGGCACGCTGCTCGCCGCCGCACGCGATTGGGCCGCCCGACGGGGCGCCGAGCTCGTCGAGGCGTCGACCTGGACGGCCGCAACGGCTTTGCGTCGAACCTATCAACGCGCGGGATTCTCGGTCGCCGACAGCATTCTCACATTCCATGGATGGGTTGCGTGAGTTTTTGGTCGGAAGAATCGTTGTGAAACTTCTGTTCCTGACGGCATCAAAAGAGCGAGCGCACTCGATTGTCGAATACTGCGCCGAGGATCTCGATCGTCAGAGCATTGATTGGTCGATTGGCACAGACGCTTCTGAAATTACCCCCGACTTGGATCTCGTCTACCTACTTAGTTACGATCGTATTCTCGACACGAGAGAGCGTGCGCGTGTCGAGGGACGCATCGTACTCTTTCATTCCTCCGACCTGCCGCATGGTCGAGGCTGGGCACCCATTTATCATGCGATCGCCAGTGGGGCCGAACGGCACACGATCTCTCTCTGTTATGCCGGAAGCAAGGTGGACACGGGAAACATATTGGCCAAAGCGCGCCTGCCGATAAGGCCAAACTACACGGCGCCTATGCTGCGCTCCGTTGGCCAACGCGCCATCGCTCGCATGATTGCTCGTTATTCCGACAGGATCGCCCGGACGAAGCCTCCGGGCTGTCCGCAAGCAGTTGAGGGGACATATTCCCCCCGTCGCACGCCCGACGACGCTCGCATCGATACGGCCGCCCCATTCGACAAAGCGATTCTGCACATGCTGGCTTCAGAGCCGCCCAACCTTGCATTCTTTGAATTTCGCCAAAGCCGATTCCGAGTCCAGATCGTTCCGGAAGACGCCACAATCTGTCGAGAGTTTATCGTGGAGGAGTACTTATCTGGCGGCCACGAACCGGATGCAGTGATTTCTCTGGATTTGCCCGAGTGAAGTATGAGTGACGCATACCAGCGCATTGCAGATCCCGATCGCTGTTTCCTGATTGCGGAGATCGGGTCGAATCACAATGGCGACTTCGATACGGCGCTGCGGCTGATGGATGTCGCCCACAAGGCGCAGGCCGACGCGGTGAAGTTCCAGAGCTTCCTCGCCGATCATCTGGTCACGCGCGATAACCCGGATTACGCGCTGCTCAAGCAGATCGAGGTGACGCGCGATTGGTATCCGCTCCTCAAAGCGGCGGCCGCCGAGCGCGGGCTTGTGTTCTGCTCGACGGCAACGAATTCGATCTCGCTGCGCTGGCTCGCGGAGGTCGTGGCCGAACTCTACAAGCTCGCTTCGCCCAATCTCACGCACCTGCCGCTGATCCGGGAAGTCGCG
>CAYVBN010000540.1:0-1834 GCA_964449645.1 uncultured Hyphomicrobiales bacterium | reverse complement strand
AACTATGGCATCAAGACGGAGATATGCAGCGAAAGATGGCACGCCAAAGGGGCGATCGAATCCGGCGCCCCTCTGCCGGAGGGACGATCAGGCCCGCGGGCCGCCGCTTTCCTCCGCCCGTCGGGAGCGCGCTCGAAGCCGCGCCCGCGCCCAGTTCTGCATTTCCTGCCAAGTATTTGACGCCTTGGTGTAGAGTGTATCGGGGCAGACGCTTGAGCTTTGCGGAGCGCATCCGCGGGCACGATTCGCGAATCGGGGGTTCCGACGCGCATGATTCTGTCTCTCTCGACCGTCACGGGGGTCGTCCTTGCCGGCGCGCTGCTCCTCACCGGCGCCTGCGGCGCGGCGCAGGCAGCCGGGACGGCCGACGCGAACGCGCATCGGCGCTGCTTCTCTCCGGAGGAGCGGCGCGCGGCGATCGCGTCCCGCAAGGTCGTCCCGCTCGCCAGGGCCATCCGGGCCGTCAAGACGAAGATCAACGGCGAGGTGTTGCGTGCGAGCCTGTGCGAGCAGGGCACCGATCTCGTCTATGTGCTGACAGTCCTCGGGCGCAGTGGCAAAGTCACGCGCGTCACTGTCGACGCCGCCAACGGAACCATGATGGGCGGCCGTTGAGCGAGCACAGCCGAATGTCCGACCGGAGCAACTGAATGCGACTCCTCGTGGTCGAGGACGACCCCGACCTGAACCGTCAGCTCGCCACCGCGCTGACGGATGCCGGCTATGTGGTGGACCGGGCCTTCGATGGCGAAGAGGGCCACTATCTCGGCGAGACCGAACCCTACGACGCCATCATTCTGGATATCGGTCTGCCGAAGATGGACGGCATCTCGGTTCTCGAATCCTGGCGGCGGGCAGGGCGGTCGACGCCGGTCCTGCTGCTGACGGCGCGCGACCGCTGGAGCGACAAGGTGCAGGGATTCGACGCCGGCGCCGACGATTACGTCGCCAAGCCGTTCCACCTCGAAGAGGTGCTGGCGCGCATTCTTGCCCTGCTGCGCCGGTCGGTCGGCCACGCCAAGAGCGAGTTCACCTGCGGTCCGGTGCGGCTCGATTCCCGCACCGGCCGCGTCACGGTCGACGGCAATCCGATCAAGCTCACGTCGCACGAGTACCGTTTGCTGTCGTACCTCATGCACCACAGCGGCCGCGTGGTGTCCCGCACCGAGCTCGTCGAGCACCTTTACGATCAGGACTTTGATCGGGATTCGAACACGATCGAGGTCTTCGTCGGGCGCATCCGCAAGAAGCTCGGCGTGGAAGTGATCCAGACGGTCCGTGGATTGGGTTATCTGCTGACGCCTCCGACCGATGCGCGCTAATTCGCTTGCGCTGCGCCTGTTCCTGTCGGCGACTGCGTGGACCGTCGTGATCCTCGTCGCCACCGGCATCGTGCTCTCGTCGCTCTATCGTGAGGCAGTCGAGCGCTCGTTCGACCGCCGGCTCGGCGTCTATCTGCGCACGCTGGTCGCCGATGTCGCCTCGCCCGACGATGCCGGCGAGGCGAAGGCCTCCCAGTCGCTCGGCGAACCGCTGTTCGAGCTGCCGCTCTCGGGCTGGTACTGGCAGGTGACGAAGCTCGGCGGAGCGAAGCCCGACGTCCGCTCCTCGCGCTCGCTGTGGGACAGCGGGTTGCCGCATCTCGAAGACCTCGGCGTGCCGGCGAGCTCGGACGGAACCCGCAGGAGCTACGTGCAAGGTCCCGAGGATCAGCGCCTGCGCCTGCTCGAGCGCACGGTCGATCTCGGCGAGGACGGGCGCTTCCTCGTCGCCGTGGCGGGCGACTCGCAGGAGATCGAGGACGAGATGCGTTCGTTCGACGGCGCGCTGCTCG
>CAYVBN010000539.1:0-6641 GCA_964449645.1 uncultured Hyphomicrobiales bacterium | reverse complement strand
CGCTGATAGATCGCGTTGGTCGCCGGCAGGTTGTAGACAAGCATCATGGTCCGGGCACCTTCCCCGCCGATGTCCCAGCCGAGCGTGGGCCCTTCCCAATAGACCTTCAGATCGCCCGCGTTCTTGGTGAAGAGCGTTCCCTCGCCGTAGCGCAGTCCGCCGAAGAAGGCACCGCCGCCTTCCTGGCCGAGCACATAGCCGTTCGGCAGTCCCCACTGGCTGACGGCCTTCTCAATCACGGTGGCGAGGCCGCGCGACACGCCGCCGAAGAACCGGTGGCCGGCGTCGACGAGTTCGTTCGAGGAGTAGCTCGGGTGCGCCGGTTGCGGGGTCGATTGCGCGGCCGAGGGGGCCGCGTGAAAACCAGTCAGCAAGGCGATAAGGATCACATAGCGCAGAACGCGCATCGACGGCTCCTTGGCTTCGAAATGAAAGCTGTTTCCCCTTAACCCGTTGCTCTCCCGAATGCGCTACCTTTTGGGCAGAACGGCATCACGAATCGGGCGAATACCGGCAAGACTATGGACTCCGCACGGCGGCAACGGAAGCGAGCCATTCCCGCGGTCGTGGCAGCGGCCGTAGCCCTCGGGGCGGCCCTGGTCGCCGTTTCCGGTCCATGCGCGCTCGCCCTGACCGAGCGGATCGTCACCGACCGCCATACCGGATTGGCGATCGACGGCTTCGATCCGGTCGCCTTCTTTGCCGACGGCAAGCCCGAGATGGGGCGGCCGGATTTCGAGTACCGCTACAAGGACGTGATTTGGCGCTTCCGCAATGAAGGCAACCGTGCGGCCTTCGCCCGCGATCCGGAGGTCTATATGCCGCGGTTCGGCGGATACGACCCGTTGGCGGTGGCCAGGGGGGTGGCGGTACCCGGGAACCCGCTTTTCTGGTGCCTGCGCGAGGAGCGCCTCTACCTTTTCATCGACGCCGAGGCGCGTGCGAGCTTTCTGGCGCGTCCGGGCGCGACCATCGCGGCCGCGGAAGCAAAATGGCCGGATGTCCTGCGCGAACTGCTGCCCTGACGGCTTTTGATGCCGCTCGTCAGGGCTCGGGCCGCCGCTGGGCGGCCGGATCCCCCCAGGCCACGAAGGCGGGAACGCGGAACCGGCCGGCTGCGTCGCCATAGCGCACCGGCATCCCGTCCGGCCGGACCACCGTCCCGCCCGCCGCCGTCAGCACGGCGTCGCCGGCGGCAATGTCCCACTCCGCCGTGGGGGCAAGACGCGGATAGACGTCCGCCCGGCCTTCCGCAACTTGGCAGAACTTGAGGGCCGATCCGGACGGCGTCCGCTTGGCGATCGGAAGGCGGGTGAGAAACGCTTCCGTCGCCGGATCGAGGTGCAGGCGGCTGACGAGGGCGACGAGCCCGGTCGTCGGCTGGCGCCGCGACAAAATCGGGGTGGCGGCGATCGGCCCCTTGGGCAGCGGTAGCGCCATGCGGGCGGCGCCGCGCCCGACAATGCCGCGCCACAGGATTCCGAGGGCTGGGGCGGCGAGAAGCCCGGCCTGCGGCCGTCCGTCGGCAACGATCGCCACGTTGATGGTGAATTCGTCGCGCCCCGCCACCAGTTCCTTCGTCCCGTCCAGCGGGTCGACCAGGACGAACGGGTCGCTCAGGCGCGCGGGCGGGCATTTCTCGAACGCTTCTTCCGAGATCACGGTGGTTCCCGGCAGGAGGCGCGCAAGTCCTTCTGTCAGCACGGCTTCGGAGGCCTCGTCGGCGAGCGTCACCGGCGAGTGATCGGGCTTGAAGCGCACCTCGAGCCGCGACCGTCCGAGCGCCAGAACCGCCTCCACCGCCCGGGCGAGGAGCCGCGTGAGCTCGTCGAGCAGCCGTTCGTCGACGACGGACCCATCCTGGCGGCTCTCGGTCATGGCGCTGGTCTCGTCACCTTGGCAGGGCTCTCCGGCTCGGTGTATCACACGGGCCCCGATCGACGGCATACCGGCCCGATTCGGCGCCGCCGCACAATCCGCCAACATGGGAGCACCGCTACATGTCAGGCCCCCTCGTTCTCGAATCGCTCGACCTTGCCGCGCTGCTGTGCTCACGCGTGTGCCACGATCTCATCAGCCCGGCCGGAGCGATCGTGAACGGCCTCGAGGTGCTCGAGGAATCGAAGGACGAGGAAACCAAGACATTCGCGCTCGATCTGATCAAGAAGAGCGCGCGCCAGGCCTCGGCGCGGCTGCAGTTCTGCCGTCTCGCCTTTGGGGCGGCCGGCTCGGCCGGGGCGCAGATCGATCTCGGCGACGCCGAAACGGTGGCGCGCGGCTTTCTCGAGGACGAGAAGACGAAGCTGACGTGGAATCTTCCGCGCGCCTTGCTTCCCAAGAACAGGGTCAAGCTGCTGCTCAACATGCTGGTCTCCGCCGCACAGGCGATCCCGCGCGGCGGTGTCCTTGTGGTCGATGCGGTCGAGGGCGGGGAGAACATGACGTTTCGGGTGACGGCGACGGGCCTCAACGCGCGCGTTCCGCAAGCCGTTCCGGCCCTGCTGGCCGGGACCCCACCGGGCGAGACCGTCGATGCGCACTCGATCCAGCCGTTCTATACGGGGCTTCTGGCACGCAGTTGCGGACTCAGCGTCACGATGGACACGCGAGAGGACGGCATCGTGGTGACCGCGCAGTAGCGGGCCGTCGCGTTCGCTCAATCAGAAAACAAGACCGGGACGACGAGAGACAGACGTCATTCCGCCGCAGCACGGCTCGCAATCGAAGATCGTAGTCTTCGCGCATCGACGAAGTATGCTTAACGATATGTAAAGTACGTTCGGCGCCGCATATTTTCGAATTTCGACTGACAACACAGCGAAATCTCGCGCCGTCTTCTTCGTCATTCAACCAAACTTAAACGCTTTACCAACACACTGGCGACGAACCGAACGGCGCAGCTCGATCGCGTGCGCCCGTCGCCAGGGAAGTTCGATGGACGACTTGCTGCGGGAATTCCTCACGGAGACCAACGAAAGCCTCGACGTCGTCGACGTCGAACTCGTGCGCTTCGAGCAGGATCCGAACAACGCCAAGATTCTCGACAACATCTTCCGGCTCGTCCACACCATCAAGGGGACCTGCGGTTTTCTCGGCCTGCCGCGCCTCGAGGCGCTGGCGCACGCGGCCGAGACCCTCATGGGCAAGTTCCGCGATGGAATGCCGGTCACCGGCGACGCCGTCACGCTCATTCTCTCCACCATCGACCGCATCAAGGCGATCCTCGACGAGCTCGAGCGCCATCAGCAGGAGCCCGACGGCGAGGATCGCGATCTCATCGGCGAGCTCGAGCGGATGGTCGTGGAATCCTCGGCCGCGCCGGCGCTCGCACCCGCGGCGCCCAAGCAGGCGACCGGCTCGCTCGTCTATCAGGTGCTGGAGCGTCCGCTGCGCGTCGGCGAGGTGCCGCTCGACGAGCTCGAGCGCGCCTTCCGCGAAGCGCCCGGTCCCGAGGAAACTCCGACGCGCGAGGCCGCCCCGCCGGCTGCGGCGGCTCCTACGGCTCCGGCCCCGCGCGAGCGCGAGAAGCCGCGCCTCGAGAGCGTGAACGAGGAGGAGAAGCTCGACGCCAAGGTCGCCAACCAGTCGATCCGGGTGAACGTCGAGACGCTTGAGCATCTGATGACGATGGTCTCGGAGCTCGTGCTCACGCGCAATCAGCTCCTCGAAATCGTCCGCCGCCACGAGGATTCCGAATTCAAGGTTCCGCTGCAGCGCCTCTCCAACGTCACCGCCGAGCTGCAGGAAGGCGTGATGAAGACGCGCATGCAGCCCATCGGCAACGCCTGGCAGAAGCTGCCGCGCGTCGTGCGCGATCTCTCGACCGAACTCGGCAAGCAGATCGAGCTGGAGATGCACGGCGCGGAGACCGAGCTCGACCGGCAGGTGCTCGATCTCATCAAGGATCCGCTCACCCACATGGTCCGCAACTCGGCCGACCACGGCCTGGAAACGGCCGAGGAGCGCCGGGCGCTGGGCAAGCCCGAGAAGGGCACGATCCGCCTCTCCGCCTATCACGAGGGCGGTCACATCATCATCGAGATTGCCGACGACGGTCGCGGACTCAACACCGAGCGGATCAAGGCGAAGGCGATCGCGAACGGCCTCGCGTCCGAATCGGACGTGGAGAAGATGACCGAGGCGCAGATCCACAAGTTCATCTTCGCGCCCGGCTTCTCGACCGCCGCCAAGGTGACGAGCGTGTCCGGCCGCGGCGTCGGCATGGACGTGGTGCGCACCAACATCGACCAGATCGGCGGGACGATCGACGTCAAGTCGGTTCCCAACGAAGGCTCGAGCTTCATCATCAAGATCCCGCTGACGCTCGCCATCGTGTCGGCGCTGATCGTCGAAGCCGCGGGCGACCGTTTCGCCGTGCCGCAGCTCTCGGTGGTCGAGCTCGTCCGCGCGCAGAGCAATTCCGAACACCGCATCGAGCGCATCAAGGACACGCCGGTGCTGCGGTTGCGCAACAAGCTGTTGCCGCTCATCCACCTCAAGAAGCTCCTGGCGATGAACGGGGAGGGCGACGCCGACCCCGAGAACGGCTTCATCGTGGTGATGCAGGTCGGCAATCAGACGTTCGGCATCGTGGTGGACGGGGTGTTCCACACCGAAGAAATCGTCGTCAAACCCATGTCGACCAAGCTCCGCCACATCACGATGTTCTCCGGAAACACCATTCTGGGCGACGGCTCGGTGATCATGATCATCGATCCGAACGGCATCGCGCAGGCGATCGGCACCTCGACGGCCGCGAGCGAAGCCAACGAGGAAGAGGCCGAGGCGCAGCATCGCGCCGCCAACGAGAACACGATCTCGCTGCTCGTGTTCCGCGCCGGCTCGCCGGAACCCAAGGCGGTGCCGCTCTCGCTCGTCACCCGGCTCGAAGAGGTCGACGCCAAAAAGATCGAGTTCTCGAACGGCCGCCACCTGGTGCAGTACCGCGGCCAGCTCATGCCGCTGGTGCGCGTCGACGAGAGCGCCGCGATCAAGAGCGAAGGTTCGCAGCCCCTGCTGGTCTTCTCCGACGAGGGCCGCTCGATGGGGCTGGTCGTCGACGAGATCGTCGACATCGTCGAGGACAAGCTCGACATCGAGGTCGCGAGCAAGACCCCGGGCGTCCTGGGTTCGGCGGTGGTGAAGGGTCACGCGACCGAAATCCTCGACGTCGCGCATTATCTGCCGCTCGCGTTCGAGGACTGGCTCTGGCGCCGCGACGTTTCGCGCCACACCTCGGGACGCAATCTCCTGTTCGTCGACGACTCGGCCTTCTTCCGCAACATGCTCACGCCCGTCCTCCGGGCGGCCGGCTACAGCGTCACCTCGGTCGGGGGGGCGGAGGACGCGCTGCGCCTGCTCAAGGGCGGCCAGTCGTTCGACATCATCGTCACCGATCTCGACATGCCCGGCATGGACGGCTTCGACCTCGCGCAGGCGGTGCACGGGGATTCACGCACCGCCGACGTGCCGATCATCGCGCTCTCCTCGATCACTTCGCCGGAAGCGATCGAGCGCGGACGGCAGGTCGGGTTCCACGACTACGTTGCCAAGTTCGACCGGGCGGGTCTGATCGCGGCGCTGAAAGAACATGCCGCCGAGATCAGCCAGGCGGCTTGAGGGGACGACGATGACGGCGATGAGCGAAAGCCACGACGAAAGCCTCACCGAATACGTCACCGTGATGATCGGCGAGCAGTTGTTCGGCCTGCCGATCTCGCGCGTCCAGGACGTCTTCATGCTCGACAGGCTGACGCGCGTGCCGCTCTCCTCGCCGGAGATCGCCGGCGTTCTCAACCTGCGCGGCCGCATCGTCACCGCGATCGACATGCGCTGCCGTCTCGGCCTGCCGAAGCGTGAGGACGATCGTCCGCCGATGGCGGTCGGCATCGAATTCCGCGGCGAGTCCTACGGGCTGCTCATCGACACGGTGGGTGAAGTCCTCAAGCTCGCCGACAACACGCGCCAGACCAATCCGGTCAATCTCGACGCGCGGCTCGCCCGCGTTTCCGCCGGCGTTCACCGGCTCGACGGGCAGCTTCTCGTCGTCCTCGACGTCGACCGCGTGCTCGACATGGGCGCGGAGACGATGGCCGCTTGAGCGCCGCGAGAAGCGAGCACAATCGAATCTGGGATGCCCCGGGCGCCCCAACGAAGGAAGTGAGGTTGCCATGAAGACCTGCCTGGTCGTGGACGACTCGAGCGTCATCCGCAAGGTGGCCCGGCGCATTCTCGAAGGCATGGATTTCGAGATCTCCGAAGCCGAAGACGGCGAGCAGGCCCTCGATGCCTGCCAGAAGCATCTGCCGGACGCGGTGCTGCTCGACTGGAACATGCCGAAGATGGACGGCTACGAATTCCTGCGTGCCCTGCGGCGATTGCCGGGCGGCGACAAGCCGAAGGTCGTGTTCTGCACGACCGAGAACGACGTTGCCCACATCGCCCGCGCGCTGCATGCCGGCGCCAACGAGTACATCATGAAACCGTTCGACAAAGACATCGTCGAGGCGAAGTTTCAGGAAGTCGGTCTGATCTGAGCAGTCCGGCTTTCCGCGCCAGTTCCGCAGCGTATCCGCGAGTCGCGTCTCGATGACCGTAGTCCTCTCTGCCGTCCCGACACCCGCGACCGCCGCCGGGCCGGA
>CAYVBN010000538.1:0-3137 GCA_964449645.1 uncultured Hyphomicrobiales bacterium | reverse complement strand
CCGCTTCCTTCCGTGACCGACGTGCAGGCCGCGGTGGAACCCGGAGCGCCGCAGATCTGGGACGAGGCGCCGGGCAACGTGGCGCTCGACTGGCCGGGCCCCGTCGCCGACGACGGAACCAATGCGCACCAGGTCACGCTTGCGATCACGACGGCCGCGCATGTTGCCCGCGTCTCGCTCCTCAACCAGCGGCTCGCTGTCGCCAGCATGGAGCCGCGCGGCGCCACCGCGGAATACGATGCGGCGTCGGGCAACTACACGCTGCGCGTCTGCTCGCAGAGCGCGGCGGTGATCCGCGAGCAGCTCATCTCGATCATGGGATGGCCACGCGAGCGCCTGCGCGTGGTGAGCGAGGATGTGGGCGGCGCGTTCGGAATGAAGACGCCGGTCTATCCGGAGTACCCCGCGCTGCTGGTGGCCGCCCGCCACACCGGCCGGCCGGTGCACTGGATGTCGACGCGCACCGAAGCGTTTCTCAGTGACAACCAGGCGCGCGACGGCATTCTCGAAGCCGAACTGGCCCTCGATCACAAGGGCAAGTTCCTGGCGATGCGCGTGCGCGAACTCGCCAGCCTCGGCGCTTTCGTGACGCCGGCCGGCGCGCATCTCGCGACCAACAATTTCGCGCGCTGTTTTCCCGGCATGTATCGCATTCCGCGCGTCGACGTCAGCGTGCGCTGCGTCTTCACCAACACGGTGCCGACCGGTCCGTATCGCGGCGCCGGCCGGCCGGAGGCCAATTATCTGCTCGAGCGCCTCGTCGACGAGGCGGCGCGCGTGAGCGGCATCGACCGCGTGAGCCTGCGGCGGCGCAACCTCATCCCGAAATCCGCCATGCCGTATCGCACGCCGGTTGGCACCACCTACGACAGCGGAGATTTCCCGGCGGTGTTCGAGAAGGCGCTTGCGTTGAGCGCCTACAATGGGTTCGCCAAACGGCAGCGCGAGGCGAGGAAGCGCGGCACATATCGCGGCATCGGCATCTGCTGCTTCGTCGAACATGCGGGCGGCATGCCGACCGAGGGCGCCTCGATGTGGTTTCCGGGCGGCGACACGCTGGCGGTCGGCATCGGCGTGCAGGCGACCGGACAAGCCCACGCGACCGTGTTCGGGCGTCTGGTTGCCGCGCGGCTCGGGATTCCCGCGCGCCAGGTCCAGGTGCGGCAGGGCGACACCCGTCTCGAGGTCGCGAGCGCCGCCTCGGTCGCTTCCCGTTCGACCATGGCGGTCGGCACCGCGCTCGTGCGCGCCGGCGAGGCGATGCTGGAGAAGGGCCGCAAGGTCGCCGCCCAGCTTCTCGAAGCCGCCGATGCGGACATCATCTATCGCGACGGCGCCTTCGTGGTGGCGGGCACCGACCGGCGGGTCTCGCTGTTCGAGGTCGCCGCGCGCGCCGAGGAGCTTGCCGCACGCGGCGAGATCGCCGAATCGCTCGACACCAAGCTCACGGCCGACACGCCGCAGACGTTTCCCAACGGCTGCCATATCGCCGAAGTCGAGATCGATCCGGCGACCGGCATCGTCACGGTCGTCACCTACACGGCGGTCGACGACTGCGGAAACGTGCTCGATCACACGATCGTCGAAGGCCAGGTGCAGGGCGGCGTCGCCCAGGGGCTCGGCCAGGTGCTGTTCGAGAATCTCGTCTACGATCGGGACAGCGGCCAGTTGGTGAGCGGGTCCTTCATGGACTATGCCATGCCGCGCGCGACCGACATGCCCAGGATCGTCGGATCGGAGCACGTGGTTCCGGCCACAACGAACCCGCTCGGCGTCAAGGGTGTGGGCGAGGCCGGCACGGTCGGCTCGCTCGCCGCCATCATGAACGCCATCGCGGACGCCATTCCGAACGACGGCGGCCGGCGTCTCGACATGCCGGCGACTCCCGAGCGGGTGTGGGCCGCATGCCGCTCCGCCTGAGGCCGCGGGCACCGCCCCACGAATCCGCCTCGCCCCTCCTCCCGATCGTGATGTTGGCCGGGCCCTCGCGCCCGGAGCACGGGATTTGCCGCGCGAATTCCATCGCGGCGAAGCGCAGCCTCACGTTTGTGTGAGACCCGAGAGGGTCGCTCCGGCGGGCCCATTTTAGAATGAGTTGAAGCAGGCTATGATCCCGCACCATCAGCATCCCAAGGAAGGCAGTGGAGGAGGAAAGGCATGGTGCGTCTCACCGTCAACGGAATAAACCATGAGGTCGATGTCGAGCCGGACACGCCGCTGCTCTGGGTGTTGCGCGAGAACGTCGGCTTGACCGGCACCAAATACGGCTGCGGCATCGCCCAATGCGGCGCCTGCACGGTGCACATCGATGGCGTCGCGACCCGTTCCTGCGGCCTGCAGGTGAGTGACGCGGTGGGCAAGCAGATCACCACGATCGAAGGGCTCGCCCCCGAGGGCAAGATGCATCCGGTGCAGAAGGCGTGGCTCGATCTCGACGTTCCGCAGTGCGGCTACTGTCAGAGCGGAATGATCATGGCGGTCGCCGCGCTGCTCAAGGAAAATCCGAAGCCGACCGACGCCGACATCGACGCGTCGATCACCAACATCTGTCGCTGCGGGACCTACCAGCAAGTTCGCGCGGCCATTCACGCCGCCGCGACGAGCGGCGCGTGAGAGGGGAGGCCGTCATGACCATCATGCCCACAATCGATCGTCGTTCGTTCGTTGCCGGCAGTGCCGCGCTCGGCGGAGGATTGGCCCTCGGCTTCCAGTTTCCGCTGGGCCCGACCGTGGCGCGCGCTGCGGACGGGTCTCCAGAGGTCACCGCCTGGGTGGTGATCCGGCCAGACGACACGGTCGTCGTCCGCATCGCCCGCTCGGAAATGGGCCAGGGCACGCTCACCGGTCTGGCGCAGCTCGTGGCCGAAGAGCTCGACTGCGACTGGTCGAAGGTGACGACCGAATATCCGACGCCCGGCCAGAACGTCGCGCGCAAGCGCGTGTGGGGCGACTTCTCCACGGGCGGCAGCCGCGGCATTCGCGCCTCCGAGGACTACGTGCGCAAGGGCGGCGCCCAGGCGCGCGCCATGCTGATTCAGGCGGCGGCGAACGAGTGGAAGGTCTCGCCGTCCGAATGCACGGCGGCGAACAGCGTCATCACCCATACGGCGAGCGGCCGCTCGACGACCTACGGCAAG
>CAYVBN010000537.1:0-3964 GCA_964449645.1 uncultured Hyphomicrobiales bacterium | reverse complement strand
AGGGGAATCGAGAGGCAACCGGCATAGTAGCGCTCGGAAGACGGGAACGCTTCGGGCCGGCCGAGACTGCGGTGAATCGGCTGGCGGTAGAGCGGAATGTAATGGACCTGGCTGCCGATGCCGCGCTGCCGCAGCTCCGACATGACGCCGCGGCGGGACTTGCCCAATCCTGCGAAATCGATGTCGACCAGATAAAGATGGTGAGCGGAACGCCGCCGCGCGTCCTCACTCGCCTGCAATGGCTTCAGCCCGCGCAAACCGGCGAGCGCTGCGTCATAGGCCCGCGCGAGCGTGCGCCGACGCTCGATGAGGCGATCGACGCGGGCAAGCTGCGACAGTCCGAGCGCCGCCTGAAGATCGGTCATGCGGTAGTTGAAACCGAGCGCCTGCTGTTCGTAGTACCAGGGATTGGGTTCGCCGTTGTCGAAGGCTTGGCCGGACTCGGTCCAGCGGTCCGGGTCGCGCTCCATGCCGTGATTGCGCAACAGGCGCAGCAGGCGGGCGAGCTCGGCATCGTTCGTCGTGACTGCTCCGCCCTCGCCCGTCGTGATCGACTTCACCGGATGAAAGGAGAAGCAGGCCATCGCCGAGTGGCGGCAGCTCCCGACCATGGCGCCGTCCGGCTCGCGCCCGCCGAACGCATGGCAGGCGTCCTCGATCACCAGCCGCCTTCCGGCTGCCGCGGCGATGCCGGACGGATCAGCCGAATAGCCCGCGATATGGACCGGAAGAACTGCGGAAACATCCGGATCGGCAGCGAGCGCGCGCCGCACGGCAGCGACGTCCATTCCGAGAGAGATGGGGTCTATATCCACGGCCCCGACCTGCGCGCCGCAATAGCGCGGCGCGTTCGCGGTGGCGATGAAGGTGACGGCCTGCGTGAGCGCCCGCCGGCCCGACTGCAGACCGGCCGCAAGGCAGGCGAGATGCAGCGCTGCGGTCCCGTTCGCCACCGCCACCGCGTAGCGCGCGCCGACATAGTCGGCGAGCGCTGCCTCGAAGCGCTCGACCGTCGGACCTTGCGTCAGATAATCGCCGCGCAAGGCCGCGGTGACGGCCTCGACATCTTCAGGCACGATGCTCTGCCGACCGTAGCCCAGGAACGGACCGCCCGGCGGTTTGGTCGTCATTTGATCATGTCCAGCAACTGCCCGCGGTCGGCCCAGCGGTCATTGGTGTCGCTCGAATACTCGAAATTCTCGGCGACCGGCCGTCCCTTCACGCCGTCATAGACCGGCTCCGCAACGGCGGTTCCGAGCGGCATCGACGGGAGGATGACGTAGAAGTCGTCGAACTCGCGGGTGAGCCGCGCCTCGTCGTGCGGGATCATGCATTCGTGCAGCTTCTCGCCCGGCCGGATGCCGACGACCTCCTGCCTGCATTCCGGCGCCATGGCGGCGGCGAGATCGGTGACCCGCATTGACGGGATTTTCGGAATGAAAACCTCGCCGCCCTGCATCAACCCGAGGCAGCGATCGACAAAGGCGGCGCCCTGTTTCAGCGTGATCCAGAAACGCGTCATCCGCTCATCGGTGATCGGCAGGCACCCGCTTCCCCGCAGTTTCTCGAACAGCGGCACCACGCTGCCACGCGATCCGACGACATTGCCGTAGCGCACGACGGAGAAGCGCGGCCCGTCGCGACCGGCCAAGTGGTTGCCGGCGATGAACAGCTTGTCCGAGCAGAGCTTGGTGGCGCCGTACAGATTGATCGGATTGACGGCCTTGTCGGTGGAGAGCGCGATGACCTTTTTCACGCCGCAGTCGATCGCCGCGTTGATGACGTTCTCCGCCCCGATGATGTTGGTCTTGATGCACTCAATCGGGTTGTACTCGGCGGCCACGATCTGCTTCATCGCCGCGGCGTGCACGATGGTGTCGATGCCGTGCAGGGCCCGCACGAGCCGCTCACGGTCGCGGATGTCGCCGATGAAATAGCGAAGCTGCGGCGCCTGGATCGATTGCGCCATTTCGTACTGCTTCAACTCGTCGCGCGAGTAGACGACGATCCGGCGCGGATTGTGCCGGTCGAGGAGATGACGAACGAACTTCTGCCCGAACGAGCCGGTCCCGCCGGTGATGAGGATGGAGGCATTGCTGAGAGAGGTCATCGGGCACTCTGCGCACTTGCGGCCACGGGAACGCCGGCCGGATCGACAGGCGGGAGGGTGTAGAAGGATTTGAGGAGCAGATGGTCGAGATCGACCGTCGCGAGCGTATTCTTGATCCGCGCCGACGCGCCGCCCCCGCCGTAAGGCGAGACGCGGCGCGCCGCGAGATCCAGCATCTGCGGCGACAGGGCCCGCTCGATGGCGGCGACGATCGCTTGCGTCTCGTCGGCGCAGTCGATGACGGATGGCGCGCGCACGCGGCCCTGCTGGCGCGTGCCGATGTTGACCGTCGGCTTGCCGAGCGCCGGCGCCTCGATGATGCCGCTCGACGAATTGCCGACCACGGCCTCGGCCTGCGCCATGACCGACAAGTAGAGCTGCTGACCGAGCGAGGTCGCCGCGACCACACGGCCGGGATGGGCGGCCGCATAGAGGTCGATCTGCTCGTTGATCTCCCGCCCGCCCGTATCGGCGTTCGACTTGGTCAGCACGATGCCGAGGTCGGGAAAGTGGTCGAGGGCCTCGCACAAGCGCCGCACCGAGGCGGCCGGACTGGCGCGCTCGATCGTCACCGGATGGTAGGTCACGAGCAGGTTGCGGTCGCGCCAGCGAAAGCCGAGCCGGGATTCGATGTCTGTGCGGCCGAGCAGTTCGGTTCGGACCACATGGTCGAGACCGGGCGCCCCGACCGTGAAGACCCGGTCCGGCTGCTCTCCGAGTTGAATGATGCGCTGCCGATACGCTTCCGCCGCCGCGAAGTGCAGATGCGCCATCTTGGTGATGGCGTGGCGCATCGCGTCGTCGATCGCACCTTCGGTTGCCTCGCCGCCGTGGATATGCGCGATCGGAATGCGCAGCAGCATCGCGGCTTCGGCGGCGGCGAGCGCCTCGTAACGGTCGCCCAGCACGACGAGCAGGTCGGGACCGAGCCGGTCGAGTGCTTCGGCGCATCCCTTCAGGGCGAGCGCCATGGAGCTGGCAATCGCGACCGGTGCATCGTCGGTGAGCTGCATATCGACCGCGGCATCGATCGCAAACCCGTCGGCCTCGATCTGCCGTCGCGTTTCGCCGAACTGCGGCGCCAGATGACTGCCGCTGACGAGAAGCTGCAGCGTGAGCCGGGGGTCTGCCTCGATCTCTTTCATCAGCCAATACAACAGGCCGTAATCGGCGCGCGAACCGGTGAAGACGCAGATGCGGCGCGGCATGTCAGAACATGGTCCCGAGAATGGGGCATCCGTCGTCGGGAAAGATCATGCCGGCTACGAAGCCAACGCTCGAGCGAGCCGCGGCGAACTCGGCAGGTTGATCAAGGTGCGCGCGATGGTTTCGGCTGCTGACAGATCGGGCATGCGCGGCGCGCTCGCATACGGCGCGAGGCGATGCATCAAGGTCCAGGCCGGACGCGCCATGTAGTTCGCCGCGTTGAGACGTTCGAGCACAGCGTCACGCGTCGCCACGTCGGCCGCCGGATCGAGCGTGATTGCGCAGAGCCAGTAATTGCTGCGGGCGCCCGCCGGCTCGCGCACGAAAGACACATTTTCGAGGGTCGCGAAAGCCGCGTCGTAAGCGGCAGCAAGGCGGCGCTTTTCGGCGATAAAGCTCTCGATCCGTTCGAGCTGTGCGCAGCCGAGCGCCGCGTTGAGGTTCGGCAGGCGATAATTGAACCCGACCGCGTCGTGCTCGTAGAGCCAGGGGTGCGGAACTTTTGCCGTGGTGGACAGATGCTTGGCGCGGCGCGCGAGCGCGGGGTCCGAGGTCAATATCGCCCCGCCGCCCCCGGTCGTCACCACCTTGTTGCCGTTGAAGGACAGTGCGGCAACTGGCGCGAAGGTGCCGCAATGGCGTCCATAC
>CAYVBN010000536.1:0-5762 GCA_964449645.1 uncultured Hyphomicrobiales bacterium | reverse complement strand
CCCGGGAGCGCGCCGAGATCCTGCGTCGCGCGTTCGAGCTGATGACCGCGCGCTCCGACGAGCTGGCCCACCTGATCTCGTTGGAGAACGGCAAGGCGCTGCCCGACGCGCGCGGCGAGACGGCGTACGCCGCGGAGTTCTTCCGCTGGTACGCCGAGGAGGCGGTCCGCGCCTCGGGCGAGCTGACGACCGCTCCCTCAGGCGCCAACCGGATCATGGTCGTCCGTCAGCCGGTGGGCATCGCGGTGCTGGTGACGCCGTGGAACTTCCCGGCCGCGATGGCGACGCGCAAGATCGGCCCGGCGCTCGCCGCCGGCTGCCCGGTCGTGCTCAAACCCGCTTCCGAGACGCCGCTCACCATGCTGGCGTTGATGCCGATCCTCGAGGAAGCCGGCGTGCCGGCCGGCGTCGTCAACGTCATCCCGTCGCGCCGCTCCGGCCCGGTCGTCAGCACGATGCTGCACGACTCGCGCGTGCGCGTCGTGTCCTTCACCGGCTCGACCGAAGTCGGCCGCAAGCTGCTGCACGAGGCAGCCGACAACGTGGTGAAGCCCGCGATGGAACTCGGCGGCAACGCGCCGTTCATCGTCTTCGAGGACGCCGACATCGACGCCGCCATCGAGGGCGCGATGATCGCCAAGATGCGCAACATGGGCGAAGCCTGCACCGCGGCCAATCGCTTCTACGTGCACGAGAAGGTGCACGACGAGTTCGCCAGGAAGCTCACCGCGAAGATGGCCGGGCTCAAGATGGGCAACGGCCTCGAGGAGGGCGTGGCGCTCGGTCCCCTGGTCAATGCCGAAGGCCGCGACAAGGTCGTGAGCCTCGTCGAGGACGCCGTGAAGAAAGGCGCCAAGGTGCTGACCGGTGGCAAGACACCGAACGGCAAGGGCTACTTCTATCCGGCGACCGTGCTCGACAACGTGCCGGATAATGCCGACCTGCTGAAAGAGGAGATCTTCGGCCCGGTCGCGGCGATCCAGACGTTCAAGTCCGAAGACGAGGCGGTTCGGCGCGCCAACGACACCGAATACGGGCACGTTGCCTATCTCTACACCAGGGACATCAGACGCGGATTGCAGGTCTCCGAGCGGCTCGATTTCGGCATGATCGGCCTCAACCGCGGTCTCGTGTCCGATCCGGCGGCGCCGTTCGGCGGCATGAAGCAATCGGGACTCGGCCGCGAAGGCGCGCATGAGGGCCTGATGGAGTTCCTCGAAACCCAGTACGTGTCGGTGAGCTGGTGACAGGCGTATCCGCATCGCAGGGCAGCGGAGCTTCACCTCTCCCCGTCGGGGAGAGGGAGCGCGCCGGCGCACGCGGCAGGGTCGTGCACGAGGGGGAGCGAAGAACGTGGACATCCTGATGCCGCAGCTCGGCGAGACCGTCGCCGAGGGCAAGATCACCAAGTGGTTCAAGTCGGCCGGCGACGCCGTGAAGCCCGGCGACAACCTGTTCGAGATCGAGACCGACAAGGTGTCGATGGAAGTCCCCTCGACCTCCGCCGGCGTGCTCGCCGAGATCCGGGTTGGCCCGGGCGAGGTCGCACCGGTCGGCGCGGTGGTCGCCGTCATCTCCGACGGCGCGGCGGCAACGAGCGTCGCCGCGAAGCCGATCTCCCCCGCCCCGGCCCGCCCCGCGCAACCGGCAGCACCGGCGCCTGCGATCACCGCGGCCCCCTCCTTCGTGCCCTCGCCGGCCGCCATTCAGGCTCCGGCCGCGCCGCGCGCGACGGTCGCGCTCGATCCGTTCCACGCCGTGCGCACGCCCGAGCGCAATTATGGGCCGGCGCGAATTGCCGGCGGCGTCACCGTCACGCCGCTCGCCCGCCGCCTCGCCGCCGAGGCCGGGATCGACCTGTCGCGCATCGCCCCATCCGGCCCGCATGGCCGCATCGTTGCGCGTGACGTGGCGGCCGTGGCCGGTGATGGCCGCGCCATGCCAGCGCCGGCTCTGGCCAGAAGCGGCGGCTCGGCCGAGCGGGTGAAGGCGCTCTACGAACCCGGCACCTACGAGGAAGTGCCGCTCGACAACATGCGCCGCACGATCGCGACGCGGCTCGTGGAAGCCAAGCAGACGGTCCCGCACTTCTACCTCACCGCCGATGTCACCATCGACCGCCTCAACGAGGTGCGCAGCGACACGAACGCGGTGGCGCCCGCGGGCGAGGACGGCGCGCCCTCCTTCAAGCTTTCGCTCAACGACTTCATCATCAAGGCGCTTGCGCTGGCGCTGCAGCGCGTGCCCGCCGCCAATGCGGTGTGGGCGGAAGACCGCATCCTGCGCTTCAGGCATTCGGATATCGGCGTGGCCGTCGCGCTCGAAGGCGGGCTGCTGACGCCCGTGGTTCGGCAGGCCGAGCGCAGGAGCCTGATCGAGATTTCGAACGAGATGAGGGATCTGGCCGCGCGGGCGCGGGCGCGGCGGCTCAAGCCGGAGGAATATCAGGGCGGCGCGACCGCGATCTCCAACCTCGGCATGTACGGCGTGCGCGAGTTCGCGGCCGTCATCAACCCGCCGCACGCGACGATCCTCGCGGTCGGGGCCGGCGAGCGCCGCCCGATCGAGACGCAGGACGGCATCCGTTTCGTCACCCAGATGAGCCTGACGCTCTCGTGCGACCACCGCGTCGTCGACGGCGCGCTCGGGGCGCAGCTCCTCGCCGCCGTGAAGGATTTCCTCGAGCGCCCGGTCGGGCTGATGTTGTGAGGCCGAGCGCAAGGCGTGCGCATCGATGATTATTCAGCCGTAATGTGGCTGCGGAATTCGATCGCGGAAGCTATCGTATAAAGGTCTTCGTGACCTTCACCGGTACCCCAGATATGAATGTCGCCGTAACCGAGCATACGGCCGAGGATCGACTGGTCGACCTTAACGCTTTCTACTCGATCCAGGTTCATCTCCATCGTATTGCGACGAATGAATCCGGTTTTTCGGATAATCCGCCGAGTGGTGACGGCGATTTCCGTCGTCCAGCGCTCGAACCAGACCAGGAAGAGCATGACGGCCGCGATCGCGAACAGAACGAGCGCGAGCAACTGGACGAGCGTGCGTGCGGTCTCGATGTTCTGGGCCCAGATGAACACGATGATCGCGAGGCCCAGCAGCGCGAGGCCGGGCACGAACTTGATCCAGTGAACGTTGGTCGCGAATCTCACCCGCTCGTCGGGGAGCAGCACGTGTTGGACATAGCTCATCGGCGCTGGTTCTCCTGATACTACGGTAAGCCGCCGGGCTCGCTTCCGTCTACTGCGGGCCGTGCGCCGGTGGGGTCCGCGGACGCATCGGCCTCGCCGCGTCCGCTCGCGCAAATCGGTTTCCCGGCCGGCCACCCCATTCTACACTGCCACTTTCACCGGAATGTCTGTCGGAGTGATATTGCCATGGCTGAAAGCACGGACGTGCTGCTGGTGGGACCCGCGAAGCCGGTCTTCGTCGAAGGCCTGTCGGGGCCGTTCAGGCTGCACACGCTCGTCGAGGCCAAGGACCGCGAGGCGCTTTTCTCCTCGCTCGCGGACAGGCTGCGCGCCATCGCGGTAAGCGCGACGACCGAGCGGATCGACGGCGCGCTGATGTCACGCTTTCCGCGCCTCGAGATCGTCTCGACCTTCGGCGTCGGCTACGACCACGTGGATGCCAAGTGGGCCGGCGCGCACGGGATCACCGTCACCAACACGCCGGACGTGCTCAACGAGGAGGTGGCCGATACGGCGATCGGGCTGCTGCTCTGCACGGTGCGCGAGCTCTGCCAGGCGGAGCGCTATGTGCGCGCCGGCAAGTGGCTCGAGCGCGGCTACCCGCTCAGCAAGGCGACCCTGCGCGACCGCACCGTCGGGATGGTCGGCATGGGACGCATCGGCCGCGCCATCGCGCGGCGGCTGGAGGCCTTCGGGGTGCCGATCGTCTATCACACCCGTCGCGCGCTGCCCGATGTGACCTATCGGCATTATCCGCATCTCATCGACATGGCGCGCGACGTCGATGTGCTCATGGTCATCGTGCCGGGTGGCGCCGCGACGCAGAACATGATCGACGCGAAGGTGCTGGAAGCGCTCGGCCCGAATGGCATCCTCATCAACATGGCGCGCGGCTCGGTCGTCGACGAGCCGGCCCTGGTCGAGGCGCTGCGCAAGGGCACGATCCTGTCGGCCGGCATCGACGTGGTCGTCAAGGAACCGGAGGTGCCGAAGGAACTGCTCACGATGGATAACGTCGTGGTGCTGCCGCACCTCGGCTCCGCATCGGTCTATACGCGGCAGAAGATGGACCAGCTCGTCGTCGACAACCTGCTCGCCTGGGGCCGCGGCGAGCCGCCGCTTACCCCGGTACCCGAAACGCCGTGGCCGCCGGAGGCGCGCAAGGCCTGACGGGCGCCGCACAACCACCATGACGCGTCCATTGGCCGCGTGCTAGCCTTGCCGCATGACGGCACGGACTTTTCTCCTCGGCATCGCGTGTCTCGGCGCAGCCGCGCTGAGCGGCGCACCGGCGCGCGCGCAGTCGCCGTCGAGCGAGGAGGCGGTCCGGTCCGTGCTCGGCACGTGGGAGATTTCCAACGCCGACCGCGACAAGACCTGCACGGTCACGTTCAAGAACGAGAACGGGGCCGGCGGCCTCAAACTCGATCTCGACAAGCCCTGCAGCGGAAACTTCCCGCAGATGAAGGAGGTCGTCGCCTGGTCGATCGGGACGAACGACGTGGTGCGGCTGGTCGATCGGCACGGCAAGCCCGTGCTCGAATTCTCCGAGGTCGAGAGCGGCATGTATGAAGCCGAGCGGCCGGGCGAAGGCCTCTTCTTCATGCAGAGCCCGGCGGCGGCCGGCCCGCCGGAGGCCACCGCCGAGCAGATGACCGGCACCTGGACGTTTGCCCGCAACGCCGGCAAGCCGATCTGCACGCTGACGCTGACGAATTCTCCCGCCCGGGACGGGCTTGCGCTGACGCTCGCCCCCGGATGCGACGGCACGATCAGCCAGTTCGCGCCCAGCGCCTGGGAGATGGACCGCGGCGAGCTGGTGCTCAAATCCCCGCGCGGCCAGACTTGGCGCTTCGAGCAGACTGACGCGACCACGTGGCAACGCGTGCCCGAGAGCATCGATCCGTTGCTGCTGACGAAGAAGTAGCGGTCCGCGGTTGCGCCACGGTGCCGGTCACCGCGCCAAGAGATCCGCCACCGCCTCGACGATCGTCTGCGCCGCCGCCGGCTTGGCGAGGACTTTCGATTCCGGCCACTCGGCCAGGATCGGCTCCGTGTTCGCCTGGCCGGTATAGAACACGAAAGGGATGCCGCGGCGTTCGAGCTCGCGCGCGACCGGCACGCTCGTCGCCTCGCCGAGACGAAGGTCGAGCAGCGCCGCCGAAAGCCCGTCCTGATCGAGCAGGGAGAACGCGTCCTGCGCCGTCCGGCAGGGCCCCACCACGTCGGCTCCGGCATCGGCGAGAATCATCTGCAGCTCGAGTGAAACGATGAACTCGTCCTCGACCACCAACACGCGTGCGCCGTCCAGCGGCAGAGCTGCCTCACGATGCGCCGACACTGCCATTCTCCGCGGACTCCAAGGGCAGCTCGATCGTGCAGATCAAGCCGTCGGAGAGAAATTCGCGGCGAACGGTCGCGTTGGGAATTCCGTTCTCGATCAGGGCGCTTCCGAAGCCGGCCACCCCCGGCCGAGGGACGGCCGGACCGCCCTGCTCGCGCCAGACAAACGTCAGGACCCGCTTGTTGTTCCGCGCGTGGAGCGTCCAGCTCACATGCACGATT
>CAYVBN010000535.1:0-2499 GCA_964449645.1 uncultured Hyphomicrobiales bacterium | reverse complement strand
CACGATCCGGCGAAGTGTAGGCGGTTCGCCGACAAGATCATGCGCCGGTTCATCAAGTTAGAGCGCGATCTTTATGCAAAACCGGTGTCCACTTTTGCGGATCGCGCCCGGCGCATGATCCGGCGAAGTGTAAGCGGTTCGCCGACAAGATCATGCGCCAGCTTATCCAATCAGAGCGCGATCTTGCGCAAAACCGGTGTCCACTTTTGCGGATCGCGCTCTGCTCGAACGGTCTCGTCCTCGCACCCGCACGCTCACCAGCGATGCCAGCCACGGTGCCAGCCGCGCCAGCCCCAACCCCAACGGCGGAACGGGCGGTAATACGGACGGACCACCGGCGGATAATAGGCGTAGGCTCCGTAATACGGATAAGGCGGGCCGTAATAGGCGTAGGCCGGCCCGTATCCGTAATCGTAGTAGCGCGGACCGTAATAGGCGTACGGCCCGGCGACGGCCGCTCCCAGGGCGGCGCCGAAGAGGCCCAGCGCCAGGCCCGGCACCCAGTTACGGCGCCAGCCCCATCCATACCTGCGCCAGCGGACGTCAATCGTGTTGGTCGCGGCGGCCGCTTTCATGGCCACTGTTCCGGTCGGCAGGGCACCGGCGAACGAGTTGCCAGCAGCGCCGATGACGAGGGCGCCGGCAAGGCTGGCGACGATCGCCTGCTTCACCATGAGTCTGCTCATGATTCGGTCCTTTCTGCCCCCACCAAACATTTGTTGGACGGGAAACAGCAGAAAGACACAAGGGTTCCGCACTTGTGATCGGCGCGGCAATTCGGCGGGGCGGGGGCGGGACCGTTCGTGACGGTAATGCCGGCCGATCAGAAAATGACGGGCGGTGCGCGTCGGAGGCGGACGCGCAGCTCGGCGCGCGCCGGGACGGGAACCCGTGTGGCGCGACGGTTTGGATCGGGTGGCCATCCCGCTCCAAACCCTGATCGAAACTCGATCTTTGCCGAAAGCTGCGGCCCAACTATTTGGCGCTGCGTCCTAAACGGCCTCGCGCAGCTTCACGGCGCCTTCGAGATCGACGGAGACGAGCTGCGACACCCCGCGCTCGGCCATGGTGACGCCGAACAGGCGATTCATCCGCGCCATGGTGATCGGGTTGTGGGTGATGATGATGAAGCGCGTTTCGGTCGAACGCGCCATCTCGTCGAGCAGATCGCAGAAACGTTCGACGTTATGGTCGTCGAGCGGCGCGTCGACCTCGTCCAGCACGCAGATCGGCGCCGGGTTGGTGAGGAATACGGCGAAGATCAGCGCGAGCGCGGTGAGCGCCTGCTCGCCGCCCGAGAGCAGCGACAGCGTCTGTGGCTTCTTGCCCGGCGGCTTGGCGACGATTTCGAGGCCAGCTTCGAGCGGATCCTCGCTTTCGACCAACTGAAGCTCGGCCGTGCCGCCGCCGAACAATTCGGTGAACAGCCGCTTGAAGTGGCCGTTCACGACCTCGAACGAGGCGAGCAATCGCTCGCGCGCTTCGCGGTTGAGGTTCTGGATGCCCTGGCGCAGGCGCTTGATGGCTTCGATGAGATCGTCGCGCTCGGTCACGAGCGTGCCGTGCTGTGTTTCGACCTCGCGCAGTTCCTCGTCGGCGCGCAGATTGACGGCGCCGAGCCGTTCGCGGTCGCGGCGCAGCTTCTCGAGATTGGCTTCGAGCTCGCCGACCTCGGGCAGGGTCGTATCGGGCTCGATGCCGGCCAGCGCCGCGACGCCGCTCGGCTCGACCTCGAGCATTTCCCGGATCTCGTGGGCAACGTCGGAGAGCCTGCGTTTCGCCCCTTCGTGCCGCTCCTCGGCCCGCGCCGATTCCTCGCGTGCGGTGCCGAGCGCCTCGAGCGCCGCACGAGCAGCGCGGTCGGCGTCCGCGAGCGCATTCTCGCTCGCCTGCAGATCGTCCGCGGCCGTCCGGCGCGCCGCCTCGGCGGCTTCGATCTCGCTGATCAGGCCGCGACGCCGCTCGGCGAAGACCTGCGGCGCGTCCGCGAGCGCCGTGCGCTCGGTCTGCGTCTCGCTCAGGCGCTCTTCCAGCGTGGCGATCTGCGCCGAGGCACCGTCGCGGCGCTGGGTCCATCCGGCGGCATCGGCCGCGATGGCGGCGAGCCGGCGCTCGGCAAGCTCGATCTCGCGCGTCAGCGCCTGCGCGTCCGCTCGCACCTCTGCCAAGTGGGCGCGATCGGCCGTCACCTTGCCGCGCACGGCGGCGAGCTCGCCCTCGAGCCGGTCCGAGGAGGGCAGTGCGGTGAGTGCTGCGGCCGCTTCGCTGCGTGCGGCCTCGGCTTCGCTGTAGCTGGTGCCGAGCCGCGCCTTGGCCTCGGTCAGGGCCGAACGGCGCGCCGCCACCCGGGCGATCTCGCGTTCGGCGCCGGCGTGGCGGTCGCGGGCGGCATCGGTCTCGCGCTGAAGGTCGCGCCAGCGGTTCCGGGCGGCAGTCTCGGCCTCGGCCGCGGCCGCCACCTCGTTCTGGGCCATGGCGGCTGCCTGCCGCCGCACGTCG
>CAYVBN010000534.1:0-6198 GCA_964449645.1 uncultured Hyphomicrobiales bacterium | reverse complement strand
GAGCTCTCCACGCCGAGAAAGGGCCGGCGCGGCGAAATCGCATCCATGCGTGAGGTCCCTCTCCCGCGACCCACGATATACCGGTCCGAGGGAACGGGGAAAAACGCAGCGGGGAAAGCGGTGGAAACCTGTGCGCGGGCGCCGCGAGGGCTTTAGGGCGCGACGACTGTTCTTCTAATCGCCATCCCGCTCTAATTCTTTGATTTGAGCACGATCTTTTCCGAAAACCAGTATCCACTTTTCGGGATCATGCTCAGTGTCCACACGACCTAGCCCTCGAACTTGTCGAGCTGGCGGTGTTCGGCGCGGATCCAGCGCACGGTGCCGGTGGTCGACCGCATCACCACCGTCTCGGTCTCGATGATGCCGTCGCGGAAGCGCACGCCGCGCAGCATCGAGCCGTCGGTGACGCCGGTCGCGGAAAACACGCAGTCGCCCTGAACCATGTCTTCCATCTGATATTTCTTGCGCGGGTCCTTGATGCCCATCTTGTGGGCGCGCTCGCGTTTCTCCTCGGTGTCGAGCACCAGGCGTCCCTGCATCTGCCCGCCGATGCAGCGCAGCGCCGCCGCCGCGAGCACGCCTTCCGGCGCGCCGCCGACTCCCAGGTAGATGTCGACCCCCGTGGTATTTGGGTCGGCCGTGTGGATGACGCCCGCCACGTCGCCATCGGTGATGAAGCGCACCGCCGCGCCCGATTTGCGCAGGGCGGCGATCAGGTCGGCATGCCGCGGGCGGTCGAGCACGAGCGCCGTGATCTCGGACGGCTTCACGCCCTTCGCCTTGGCCAAGGCGGCAATGTTCTCGCCCGGCTCGGCATCGAGATCGACCACGCCCGGTGCATAACCCGGACCGATGGCGATCTTCTCCATGTAAACGTCAGGCGCGTTGAGCAGGGTCCCGTGCTCCGCCATCGCCATCGTGGCGATGGAGCCCGGCATGTTCTTGGCGCACAGGGTCGTGCCCTCGAGCGGATCGACCGCGATGTCGACCTTGGGGCCCTTCTTGTTGCCGACGTTCTCGCCGATGAACAGCATCGGCGCTTCGTCGCGCTCGCCTTCCCCGATCACGACCGTGCCATCGATCGGCAATCGGTTGAGCTCACGCCGCATGGCGTCGACCGCCGCCTGGTCGGCCGCCTTCTCGTTGCCGCGCCCGCGCAGGCGCGCGGCATTCACCGCCGCCCGCTCGGTGACGCGCACGATCTCGAGCGACAGGATGCGCTCCAGCATCTGGTGCGGCTGAATGGTGACCATCGACGTCTGACTCATGTCCCTCTCCGATGCCGGATGCGCTCCGGCCTGAATTCCTGCGTCCCCGAGCAGGATGACCTTCTTCTAATCTGCGCCCCGCCCTACGTTCGATTCGCGCATGATCTTGGCCGAGAATCGTAACCCCTTTTCAGGGCCGCGTTCCCGCAATCAGTTTTTTTCGATCCGGATCACCTGGGGCATGCCGGCAATGACCCCCTCCATTTCGATTGCCTTGAGCGCGCGCCGCACCGCGTCCTCCGTCGTCGCATAGGTTATGAGAATCACCGGCGCAGGCGCCGCCGGGCTCTTCGGATCGTCGCCGCCGTGCGGCCGCTCGCCGCCATGGCGCTGAACGATCGATTCGAGCGAAATCTGCTCGGTCGCGAGGTGTTTCGCAATGGTCGCGAACGTCCCCGGCCGGTCGACCGCCAGCAGCCGGATATAGTATCCGCCCTCGTGACGCTGCATCGGCGCCTTGGTGTTGGTCGCAAGCTGCGCTGCGGCCCGGCCGAACGGCGGAACGCGCATGCCGCGCGCGATCTCGCCGAGATCCGAGACGACGGCCGATGCGGTCGCCGCCCCGCCGGCCCCGGGACCGACCAGCGTGATCGGCGCATAACCCTCGGCATCGACCGACACCGCGTTGGTGACGCCCATCACCTGGGCGATGGCGGAATCCTTCGGCACCATGGTCGGGTGCACCCGCTGCTCGATGCCTTTCTCGGTCTTGACCGCGACGCCGAGCAGCTTCACCCGGTAGCCGAGCTCGTCCGCCGCCGCGAGATCCGCCGGCGCGATCGAGCTGATGCCCTCCACGTAAACTCCGTCCGGATCGACCTTGGTGCCGAACGCCAGGCTGGCGAGAATGGCGAGCTTCTGCGCCGTGTCGTGGCCTTCCACGTCGAAGGTGGGATCGGCCTCCGCATAACCGAGCCGCTGGGCATCCTTCAGGCAGTCGGCGAACGACAGCTTCTCCTGCTCCATGCGGGTGAGGATGTAGTTGCAGGTGCCGTTGAGAATGCCGTAGACGCGCGAGAAGGAGCTGCCGGCGAGCCCCTGGCGGAGCGTCTTCACGATCGGTATCGCGCCGCAGACGGCCGCCTCGAAATCGAGTGCGACGCCGTGCTTTTCGGCGAGAGCCGCGAGCGCCACCCCATGGGTCGCGAGCAGCGCCTTGTTGGCCGTGACGACGGATTTACCGGCCGCGAGCGCCGCCTCCACCGCCGCCTTGGCCGGATCGCCCGCGCCGCCCATCAGCTCGACGAAGACGTCGATCTCGGGATCGGTCGCAAGCGCCAGCGGATCCGACGCCCAGCGGACATCGTGCAGCTTGAGGCCGCGATCCTTGGTGCGCGACCGCGCGGTCGCGGCCACCACCTCGATGGCGCGCCCGTACCGCGCCACGAGGCTGTCGCGCTCGGCGTCGAGGAGCCGGACGACGGCAGCGCCGACCGTGCCGAGCCCGGCAAGTCCAACTTTCAGCGGTGCGCGCATGGATCGTCGGCAACCTGTCAATCAGCGCCGCTTGGCGAGCGGAACGACGTTGTGCAACTTGTCCGGCCCGGATTCGAGGAAACGCCGGACGTTGCGCGCCGCCTGGCGGATGCGCTGTTCGTTCTCGACCAGCGCGATGCGCACGTAACCCTCGCCGTGCTCGCCGAAGCCGATCCCCGGCGAGACGGCGAGCTCGGCCTTTTCAACCAACAGCTTCGAGAACTCGATGCTGCCGAGGCTCTGGAACGGTTCCGGCAGCGGCGCCCAGGCGAACATGGAGGCGCGCGGCGCGGGAATCTCCCAGCCGGCGCGGCCGAAGCTCTCGACCAGGACATCACGCCGGCGCCGATAGGTGTCGCGCATCTCGCGGATGCAATCGTCGGGCCCGTTGAGCGCGGCGGTGGCGGCGACCTGGATGGGCGTGAACGCGCCGTAATCGAGATACGACTTCACCCGCGCCAGGGCGGCGATGAGACGCTCGTTGCCGACCGCGAACCCGATGCGCCAGCCGGGCATCGAGAACGTCTTCGACATCGAGGTGAACTCGACGGCGACGTCCATCGCACCGGCAACCTGCAGCACCGATGGCGGCGGATTGCCGTCGAAATAGACCTCCGCATAGGCGAGGTCCGACAGGATGAAAATGTTGTGCTTCTTCGCGAACAGCACGAGGTCCTTGTAGAAATCGAGCTCCGCCACGTAGGCGGTCGGATTGGCCGGATAGCACACGACCACCGCGATCGGCCGCGGGATCGAGTGCGCCATCGCGCGCTCGAGCGTGTTGAAGAACTGCGGGGTGGGCTCGGACGGCACCGAGCGGATGACGCCGCCTGCCATCAGGAACCCGAACGCGTGAATCGGATAGCTGGGGTTGGGGACCAGCACGACGTCGCCCGGCGCGGTGATCGCCTGGGCGACGTTGGCGAACCCCTCCTTGGAGCCGAGGGTCGTCACCACCTGGGTTTCGGGATTGAGCTTCACCCCGAACCGCCGGTCGTAATAGGCGGCCTGGGCGCGACGCAGTCCCGGGATACCTTTGGAGGCCGAATAACGGTCTGTGCGCGGCTTGCCGATCGTGTCCTTCAGCTTCTCGATGACGTGGGCGGGGGTCGGCAGGTCGGGGTTACCCATGCCGAGGTCGATGATATCCGCGCCGGCGTTGCGCGCCTGCGCCTTCACGCGGTTCACCTGCTCGAACACGTAGGGCGGCAGACGGCGAATGCGGTGAAATTCTTCCATGACCTGCGGGCTCCTCCCCCGCTCCTGGACCCGCATCCCGGGCCCCGGCAAAAACGGCGCGAATAATGCCTGTAGGCGTGACTTGTAGCATGGACCGCGCCTGCCGCCAGCGTCCCGTACCGAACTTCGCCACACTTCGCCGCATGCCGGGCGGCAAGACCCGGACTCGGGGGACACGCGCAACCCTATGATTCTAGAGTGCCTTTTGACCGAAGCGGGGATGTCGGCCGGCCTGCGGAGAGAATTCAGGGCCGTGCGGCCAGCGCGCGGATGGCACGCTTTAAGCAATTGGCGACAGGCTGTTGCTATTGATCCTTGGCCGCGTCGCGGACCCGCTTGGCCTGGCGATCGCGGGCCGCCATCAGAGCGTCCTCGGCCTTCTTCTGCTCGTCTTCGCTCATGACGGTGGTCGATCGCGGCGGCGGCATGTCGTGCACCGCCGGATAGGCAGCGGGCGTGGCCGAACGCTCGGGTGTTCCGGTCGGGAGGCCCACAGGAGATGGCAGGTCCGCGATGGTGCTGGCGCAGCCGGCCAACAAAACTCCGAGGCCGACGAGCGCCAGCAGGCGCACGCGCCGGACAACCTGCGCTCTTGCAGGCTTGCTCGGTCGTGCATTCGACATCATGGCCATGAAAAATCCACGAGCACTGCCTGCCGAATCGATCGGCGTGGTTGTGGGGGCGTAAACAGCTAATATGTCCAAAGCAAGGACCCGCGTTCCGGGCACAATGCCGATGCAACAGTTAAAGAAATCGTCAAAAGGCAAGCGCCCGGGGCGGAGCGGAGGGAAGAACCGTTCGGCCGCGACGTCGACGAGCACCGACCATGTGCGGCGCGGTCCCGCAGCCCGTCCGCCGGCACCAAAAAAACGAAAGCCGGCAGCAAAAAAGGCCAGGCCGCGCGCGACGCGGCCGGCTGAGCCGGACGCATCGAAGTTCGTCCCCGAATCCCGGGCGGAGGCCGGGGCAAAGACCCTCGAGCCCGCCGCCGCTCCATCGCCCACCCCGGCGACGGCGAAATTCGAACCTGCCCCCGCCCAGGCGCCGGCGGACGCGGCGGACGCGCCGCCGCCTCCGATGCCGATCATTCCCGACGCCGCCGACATCGAAGCGCTCGCGCGGAACGCCGCCCGGCTCGTCGAGGAAGGCGGCAAGGCGCTCGCCGCCTATCTCCAGCCGCGCGAGACAGGCACGCTGCGGGACGAGCAGGCCGACCTGATCGCCGACATGGTCAGGACGTTCGGCGAGGTCCTCCGCTACTGGCTGTCGGACCCGCAGCGCGCCGCTTTTCTGCAGAGCGGTCTCGGCAATGCTTATCTCGATCTCTGGGCCGCGGCGGCGCGACGCCTGGCCGGAGAGCAGAACAAGCCGGCCGTGACACCCGATCCGCGCGACAAGCGGTTCGCCGATCCCGAATGGTCGTCCAACCAGTTCTTCGATTTCATCAAGCAGGCCTATCTGCTGACGACCGACTGGGCCAACCGGATCGTGCGCGACGCGGACGGGCTCGATCCGGCCACCCGCCGCAAGGCCGAATTCTACGTCCGGCAGATCACGAACGCCGTCGCGCCCTCCAACTTCGTCCTCACCAATCCGGAACTGCTGCGCGAGACGCTGCGCTCGAAGGCCGAGAATCTGGTGCGCGGCATGCATCATCTGGCGGAGGACATCGAAGCCGGGGGCGGCAATTTGAGGATCCGTCAATCCGATCCGCACGCGTTCGAAGTCGGCCGCAATCTTGCGGTGACGCCTGGCAAGGTGATCTACCAGAACGATCTGATGCAGCTCATCCAGTACGCGCCGGCGACCGACACGGTGCTCAAGCGTCCGCTGCTGATCGTTCCGCCGTGGATCAACAAGTTCTACATCCTCGACCTCACGCCCGAGAAATCCTTCATCAAATGGTGCGTCGAGCAGGGCATCACGGTGTTCTGCGTCTCGTGGGTCAATCCCGACGCGCGGCTCGCCCAGAAGGGTTTCGATGAATACATGCGCGAGGGTATCCTGGAAGCGCTCGACGCCATCGAGGCCGCGACCGGCGAGCGCGCGGTCAACGCGGTCGGCTATTGCGTCGGCGGCACGCTGCTCTCGGTCGCCCTCGCCTACATGGCGACCAAAGGCGACGATCGAATCCGCTCGGCGACGCTGTTCGCCGCCCAGGTCGATTTCACATATGCGGGCGACCTGAAGGTGTTCGCCGACGAAGACACCA
>CAYVBN010000533.1:0-2173 GCA_964449645.1 uncultured Hyphomicrobiales bacterium | reverse complement strand
CTGGCGCGCGTCAAGGCGGCCGACCTGATCGTGCTGATCGGCGGCCGGCTTGGCGAAATGCCGTCGCAGCGCTACACGCTGCTCGACATTCCGGGGCCGCGGCAGACCTTCGTCCACGTTCATCCCGGCGCCAAAGAACTTGGCCGCGTCTACCGGCCGCACCTCGGCATCAACGCGAGCCCGACCGCGTTCGCCGCCGTCCTCGACACCCTCAAGGCTCCCGCGGCGATCGGATGGCGCGCGGAAACCGAGGGCGCGCATGCGGACTACCTTGCCTGGTCGGAGGAGGCGACGCCGGTTCCCGGCAAGGTCAATCTCGGGGAGATCGTCGTCTGGCTGCGGCGCAACCTCCCCGAGGACGCGATCATCTGCAACGGCGCGGGAAACTTCGCTGCCTGGATTCACCGCTTCTATCGCTTCCGCCGCTTCGGCACCCAGCTCGCCCCCATCTCCGGCTCGATGGGCTACGGCTTTCCGGCCGCGGTGGCGATGCAGCGGCTTCATCCCGGCCGCACCGTCGTGTGTTTCGCCGGCGACGGCGATTTCCTCATGACCGGGCAGGAGTTCGCGACGGCGGTCCAGTACGCGCTGCCGGTCATCGTCATCGTTGCCGACAACGGGCTCTACGGCACGATCCGCATGCACCAGGAGCGCGAATATCCCGGACGCGTCTCGGCGACCGAACTGAAGAATCCGGATTTCACCGCTTACGCCCAAGCGTTCGGCGGCCTCGGCATCCGGGTCGAACGGACCGAGGACTTCCCGGCCGCCTTCGCGGCCGCCCGCCGCGACGGCCGCCCGGCGCTCATCCACCTCAAGGTGGACCCCGAGGCCATCACGCCGGCCATGACGTTGAGCGCCATCCGGTCGAAATCGTTGGCCGCCAGATCGGGATGATTTTTCCTCCGATCGTCATCCCGCTCCGTTCGTGCTGAGGGCCGCACCGGATGGCCTGACGCCGGCCCTTGCTGTGAACTGAATCTCGGATCATTCTTTGATCGACGAGACGGGTGATTCGGTCATGGCTTATCGGCGAACCGAACGCGTCATTCAGCGCTTGGCCGGCCGCCAGACGGCGATCATCGCGGCGGCCGCCGAGCTCGCGGCCGAATCCGGCATGGCCGCCGTGCAGATCGCGCCGGTCGCGGAACGCGCCGGCATCGCGGCCGGCACGGTCTATCGCTATTTTCCTTCGAAGGTCGATCTCGTCTCCGCCCTCGTCGCCACCGTCTCGGAGCGCGAGATCGGCGCCATGCGGTGCGCCGCGGCGGAAGCGCCCGGACCCTTGTCGTCGCTCGCCGCCGCCATCACGACCTTCGCGGCCCGCGCCCTGCGCCGCCGGCGTCTTGCCTGGGCGCTGCTATCGGAGCCGGTCGACCGCGAGGTCGATGCGGTTCGATCGGTCTTTCGCCGCGCGCTCGCGGACGAGGTGGAGGAGCGGATCGGGGCGGCGATGGCGCGCGGCCACCTGCCCGATCAGGACAAGCGGGCGAGCGCCGCCGCGCTGGTCGGCGCGCTGCTCGAAGGGCTGGTCGGTCCGCTCGCGCCCGAGCCGGCGGGACCGGCCGGGGAGCGTGCCATGGCCCAGAGTCTCGCGCTGCTGAGCCTGCGGGCGCTCGGCGTGCTCGATGCCCGCGCGCGCGGCCTTGTGGTGCAAACCGCCTTGCCGCAGCGTGAGGAGGCGGCCTGAGCGGACTTCATTGCTGTCCCTTCGTCACGAAATTGTAAATGTCCAACACCTCGGCGACTGTGGTGTTAAACCACTCATAGCCACCTCCCGATATTTTCTTACCGCGTGTATCTAGCACGCTGTGCAGAGCCCTCTCGAGCGTCCGAGATCGAGCCGTTTTCATCTCGATATAGAGGACCGGTTTTTCAGGCGTGCTCTCGTTGATCTGCTGCACGATCCGCTGAACGCAATTGGATGTCGTCATCCCTATCTTGAGACGGTCGGGGAGACATTTGTAGCCATACGCATAGACAATCTCGTCTCCAGCCCCCACGCGAGTGACGTGTTCCATATCAATCTTTTCAGCCAACTCGGCGTTCACGACAGCTTCAGATACTTCCGGAACTTCGGCCAGAACGGCGTCCCCCAAGTATTTCTTCACCTCGTCTGCGGGATAGCTCTGACCTTGGGTTACAGTATCCGCCGAGAAACCGTCCGCTTGCG
>CAYVBN010000532.1:0-2525 GCA_964449645.1 uncultured Hyphomicrobiales bacterium | reverse complement strand
GGCGTGCATGTCGAAAAGCTCGTGTTCCGGCTGGAGAACTGGCTCGATTGGGAATTCGATATTCCCCCTCTCCCCGAGCAGCGGCGCATCGTGTCCGTGCTCGATGCGTGGGATCGGGCCATCGATCAGATCGAGCGCCTGATCGCCGCCAAGCGGCGGCGGAAGACTGGAATGGTTGGCCGCATTCTATCCAATTCCAACGCTAAACGAGGCTTCATCCGCGACCTCGCGACCGTGAACCCGAATAATCCCCGCGTCCCTAATGATGTGTTGGTGTCCTTCGTTGCGATGGAAGATGTTTCTGAGAACGGCCAGTTGCTGGCGAAGACTGATGCAAGACGTAGCGATCTTGGCAACGGATATACACAGTTTGCTGATGGCGACGTCCTTGTAGCAAAAATCACACCCTGCTTCGAGAACGGCAAAGGTGCGCTGGCCCAGGGATTGACCAACGGGATCGGGTTCGGGACGACAGAATTTCATGTCGTCCGCCCCCATGATCCTGCCGATGCCGACTATCTGCATCAGCTCACGCTGACCCGCAGCTTTCGGATTGCAGGTGAACGACACATGACCGGCAGCGCTGGTCAACGACGTGTCCCTGCAGAGTTTATCGAGGATTTCCCGATTCTCATCATGGGCGACAACGCTCGCCGCGCTGCTGGCAAGCTCCTCGCTGACGCGGATGCTGAGCTAACTGGTATGGAGAGTACGCTTGCGGGCCTTCGAGCCCAGAAGCGCGGGCTGATGCAAAAGCTCCTTACCGGCGAATGGCGGCTGGATGATCGGTTCGATAGCCAGCCACTCGCGCCTCGCGCCGCTCTCGTAGGAGGCGCGGCATGAAGTTCGAAGTCTATTGCGACGAGGCGCTGCCCGATCTTTTCACGTCAGAACATCCGCGTGCGCGGTATCTGATGATCGGGAGCCTTTGGCTTCCCGCCGAGCTGCGCGAGGACGCGAAGGGCAAGATCGGCCGCCTGCGTGAACGCCACAAGGTTTGGGGCGAAATGAAATGGAGGAAGATTTCGCCCGCCAAGGCTGCCTTCTATAGAGAACTCATCGACCTGTTCATGAGCTACGGCATGGACATGCGGTTCCGCTGCATCGCTGTGGACCGCACACAGGTCAACATGGCGCTGCATGACAATGATGGCGAGCTTGGTTTCTACAAATTCTATTATCAGCTCCTGCACCACTGGATTCTCGACTTCAACGAATATCGCGTCTTTTGCGATCTGAAGACCAACCGAGACCGTTCACGTCTCAAGGTGCTGAAACGCTGCCTCGGCTACGCCAATCGGACAGCGACGATCGCCGATGTTCAGTCCCTCCCGTCGCCTCAGGTCGTGCTGCTGCAGATGTGCGACGTGCTCCTCGGCGCAGCCAGCAGCCGATTGAACGGCACGCTGACGGACGGAACAGCGAAAAAGGCCATCGTCGAGCAGCTCGAGGCGCGCCTCGATTTGCGCGGGCCGCTCGCGCCCACCGGCGCTGCCGAAAAGAAATTCAACATCTTCAAGATTCGTCTCGAAGGGGGATGGTAATGCCCCCTTTTCTCATGCTCGCGACTGAGGCCGACTACCGCCGACATTACGTACGGAACTATTGCCGCGCAGTGATTACAACGCACGACGGCATTCGTGTCTTTTTCAATGCTGACAGATTTGAGCACGCCTTTTTCGAAAGCACATTTCGGAATGGCGTCAAGGACACGTCACTTTCGATGGTGCGCGCGCAACGCATGGACTGGATCGGAGCAACGCTCGCCGATCCCGCCGCGGCTCGATTTCAGGGATGGGACAAAAGCCGCAGGCGGTATGACCCGACCCACTGCGTCAACGTCGTGTTTGAGGATTTTGTTGTGGTGCTGCGACTCGGCCTTAGGGTGGACGGTTCGCTCAAGGCAAACTTCGTCACCTGCTACCAGGCAGACAACAGCATCGGCAAAATCCGCACCTCCCCCCTCTGGAACAGAGAGGACTGCATCAATGCTCTGCGTTGAAAGTAAGCGGACGCTGATTTGCTACGCTGGCTCAGCGTCCGAAGAATCGATTGGTTCAAAGCCGGTGGGCAGTGAACTCAGATCGTTGATATGCAGCGTATGGGCCAAAAGTCAAGATTCTCTTGACTCCCAAGAGAGCCTTTTTTGGTCACGGACTCCACAGAAATTCCTGCAACCATCTGATAAAAAAGGCGTTTTCGAAAACCGGGCCTTGTTGTCCGGGAACCAGGAGGGCAGTCGATGAGCTCTCCTCAGTTCACCACCTCCGAAGCCGGCGGCGCCCAGCTTCAGGCTCTGAACACGCTCATCAACTGCGGTTGGCGGTATGTAACCCGCGCCGAAGGGGACCAGTGGCGTGACGGGCGGCGCACCCTTCTGTTCCTCGAATCGCAGCTTCGCGCCGATCTGGCACGCATCAACCGCATACAGCACGACGGGCGCGCACATCCGTTTTCCGAGGCCAATATCGACACCGCCGTTCGGCGACTTGCGGACCGCATTCCGGAAGGCGTCGTCCGCGCCA
>CAYVBN010000531.1:0-28398 GCA_964449645.1 uncultured Hyphomicrobiales bacterium | reverse complement strand
CGTCACCGCCCTGTTGCAACGGGAGGACGGATCGGTCGGCGGCGTCTGTGCGCTCGATTATCTCAACGGCGAATATGTGGTCGTCACGTGCAAGGCCGTCATTCTGGCGACCGGCTATTCAGACCGTCTGCACGCACGCTCGACCGGCACGCGCGAGATGTCGGCCGACGGCATCACCATGGCGTGGCGCGTCGGGGCCACGATGGTGAACCTCGAAATGCAATGGTGGCACACCAACGACATCGCCTGTCCGCCGTCGTGGCAGCGCATGCAGGTCTATCCCAATCCGATGCTGGGATCGGAGAAGTCGGCCCGAATGGTGAATTCGGAGGGCGAGGAGTTCTTCAACCAGCAGGTCGACGACCCGCTTGCCTTCGGGCCCTATACGGTCCAGCTCAAGGCCCTGGCCAAGCAGGTCCACGCCGGCAAGGCGCGCTATGACGGGGGATATTACGCCGGCTTCGATCACTGCGACGCCGCCGAGGTCGAGACCTATACGACATACGCCAAGGCCTACAAGCAGCTCGGCTTGCGGTTTCCGCAAGACCTGATCGAGACCGCGGTGACGGCGCATTACCGGCAGGGCGGGGTCGATGTCGACAACAAGACGATGCGGTCGTCCGTCGCTGGACTCTATGTCGCGGGAGGACTCGGGGGACACAGCAACGGCTTGATCGCGCTCGCGACTTACGACGGCAAGGTTGTCGCCGATGCGGTCGCGGAGGATCTGGGCAGCGCCTCTATGGGAAGGATACCCAAGCGCCAGATCGAGACCGAGCAGAAACGGCTCGAGGCCATGTTGTCCGGCAACGGCGAGCTCACCCCGGTCCGCATCAAGGAGGAATTGCGCAGGATCATGTGGGAAGACGCTGGGGTCGAGAAGGATGAAACAAGCCTTCGTTCCGCCATCGAGCGCATTCGTGACCTGCGCCTCGAACGCCTTCCCAACATGAACGTCTCGTTCAAGGGTAAGGCGGCGAATTACGAGTGGCTCGACGCCATCGATCTGATGAACATGATCGAAGCCTGCGAATTGATCGTCCACTCCTCGCTCGAACGCAAGGAAAGCCGCGGACCGTTCATGCGGCGCGACTTTCCCGCAACCGACAACGCTGCGTGGCTCACCGCCAACCTCATGATGAAGACCGACAACGGTTTCCGGTTCGAGCAACGGCCCTACGAGCTGCCCGTATTCCGACCCGACTTCTCCACCAGAGACAATCTCGAGGTCGCCTGGTGAACGGAGCCGTATCCTCGCGCGCGTCCGTCGATGCACGCCGTCTCGGCCAGGCAGAACATGCCGACGGCCTTCGGGCCCGCAACTCGACCATGCGGGCCGGAGACATCGTTAGCGTCAAAATCCGGCGTTCTGCGGGTGCGGGCGAATGTGAGCGGTACGATTCCTACCGTGTTCCGTATCAGAAATGGATGCGCGTTCTCGACGTGCTCAACCACATCGCCGAGCACCAGGCGCCCGATCTCGCCTATCGGTGGTTCTGCGGGTCGAAGATGTGCGGCAGTTGCGCCGTCCGTATGAACGGACGCGAGGTCCTTGCCTGCTGGGAAGCTGCGCTGCCGGACATGACGCTCGAGCCGCTGCGCAATGTTCCGGTCATTCGCGACCTCGTGGTCGACCGCACCTCCTACGAGCGCCGTGTCGCCATGTTCGAGCCATGGATCGAACGGGCCTCGCCTTACTCCGGCTTCCCCGAGCCGCTGTCGCACCGCGAGATGAAGCATGCCTCGAAGGCGCTCGACTGCATCAGCTGCATGGCCTGCTATTCGGCGTGCCCGGTGATCGGATTGGGCGATTTGACCGACTTTGCCGGACCGGCGCCTCTGGTCCAGCTCGGACAGACGGCGCTCGATCCGCGCAACGATCCCGGAAAGGTGGAGCGTGCGCTCGCCCGCTCGGGCATCTTCAATTGCGTGTCCTGCTACAAATGCGAAGAAGTCTGCCCGGCGTTGATTCCGATCGTGTCCCGCGTGATCGAGCCGCTGAAAGCATTGACGGCGGCCCGCGTGCCGCAGATGGCGCGCCATGCTCGTGTTTTTCGCAACATCGTTGCCGCGCGTGGCCGCATCGACCCTGGCGAGCTGGTGCTGCGACTCCAAGGCGTGCGGGCGCTCACGCGCGTGTCGCGGCTTATGCGCATGCTGGCACGCGGGAAGATCAATCCCGTCAAGACGCTGCTTCGATTAAGGACAAGCGCGGCCGACGCCGCAAGACGACTGCTGTCTCGTGAGAGTTGACGCATGAAATGGGCCTACTATCCGGGATGTTCCGCGCGCAGCACCTGCGCGGAATTGAATCAGGCGACCCATCGTGTTTCCCGTGCGCTCGGCATGGAGCTCGTCGAGCTCGAATCGGCGACCTGCACTGGGGCACGCGAATTGCGCGCGATCGATCCGATCGGCTTTTACAGCCTCAACGTGCGTATTCTCGCCCTCGCCGAGAGCCACGGTCTGCCGCTTCTTACGGTGTGCAACACCTGCACCTTGAACGTGCTCGATGCACACGCGGCCTTCGTCGACGACCCGGAATTGGCCGAAAGTATCAACGAACGCCTCTCCGCCGAGGGCCTGCGCTACAGCGGGCGGACGCGGATCAGTCATTTCCTATGGATGCTGCACGAGAACGTCGGCGAGGCCGAGCTTCGCAGGCGGGTCGTGCGTCCGCTCACCGGACTGACGGTGGCGGCCTTCTACGGTTGCCATATCACCCGGCCTCCCGCCCGCTATGGATTTGTCGATTCGCGCAACAATGCAGCCTTGGAACGGCTTGCCGTCGTCCTGGGGTGCGAACCCATCGACTATAGCGGTCGCACCGAGTGCTGCGGGTTCCATACCGCCGCCCACGACGAGCGGATTTCGGTCAAACTCAGCGGCCAGCACATTCGCTCGGCCAAGACCAACGGAGCGCGCGCGATGGTGACGCCGTGCCCCCTCTGTCACACGGTGCTCGACGGCTTTCAAAAGGAGATCGAAGCGGATCTCGGCGACAAGCTCGACATGCCGGTCCTGCACCTGCCGCAGCTTGTCGGCCTCGCGCTCGGCATGCCGCCCGAAGAGCTCGGGATCGACCGGCACATCGTGGCATTACCGCCCCTCTAGGCAAGTTCGCCAAAGACGTCATTCGGCCAGCCGCAACCGCGCATCGCGGCGCTGTTGACCGTTCTCCTGATCGATCAGGGGAATGCGCAGGCATGTCTCGCGCGAAGACCTGAATTATCGCAAGGGACTATGCGCAAATGCGTCGCGCACAAATATTCATTTTCAGTACTCTTGAGTTGCGGGTTGCACGCAGGATCACGACCAGGATTTCGTTACGGCGGCGAGATCACGAGCGCCGATGTGAAAAGCTTGGAACGTACGGTCCTCGGCGCGTCAATTTAGTCACCGGGAAGGCCGAAGGGAAACATCACCTGATATGGCATTCCGCTGAATAAATGCTGGGCAGACGGAAACCTCAAAGTGGAAAAAGGCCTTAAATGTCACTGCGAATAGGTTGCGATGTCGGAGGTACCTTCACCGACTTCATTTTCGTGCACCCCATCGACGGCTCGGTGACCACGGGCAAGGTTCTGACGACGCCTGCAGATCCGTCGGAGGCGATTCTCAGCGGCACGCAAGATTACGCTACGGATACCAAGAGCAACATCGCAAATGCAGAGCAGGTCGTGCATGGCACCACGCTCGGCATCAACGCCCTGCTGGAGCGACGCGGTGCGAAGACGGGATTGCTCGTTACGCGGGGATTCCGCGACATCCTCGATATCCGGCGCTGCAACCGGGTCGACATGTACGAAATCAAGGGGACGTTTCCGGCTCCATTGATTCCGCGCGACGCCCGGCGGGAGGTCAATGAGCGGATCTACAGCGATGGATCCATCCTCGAGCCGCTTGATGAGGATCATGCGAGGACGCAGATTCGGGAGCTGATCAGGTACGGCGTGGAATCGATCGTCGTGTGCACGCTGCACTCCTACATGAATGCGGCGCACGAGCTTCGGTTGGCGGAGCTCATCAACGAAGAAGATCCCGATATCTTCGTCACGCTTTCCCACCAGGTGGCGGGCGAGATCAAGGAGTTCGAGCGACTGAGCACGGCTGCGATCGACGCATACATAAAGCCGAAGATGCAGCAGTACCTTACCAAGCTCGACCGCGGCCTCGCGGGCCAAGGTTTTCCCGGAACGATGTATTTGATGCTGTCCGGAGGCAGTGTTGTAGCAGCCTCCACCGGACAACGCATGCCGGCCCGTTTGGTCGAGTCCGGACCCATTGCGGGTGCGCTCGCGTCCAAATATTTCGCCGAGCGGCTCGGCGTCCGCGAAGTCGTCAGTTACGACATGGGCGGTACCAGCGCGAAGGCCTGCTATATCCGCGACGGCGAAATTCCGATTACGCGCGAGTATGAAATAGACCGGTCCTATCGTTTCAAGCGCGGCACCGGGATGCCGCTTTCGGTTCCAACCGTCGATCTGATCGAGATCGGCGCCGGTGGTGGGAGCATCGCGCGGATCAGCGAGTTGGGGTTGCTGAAGGTCGGCCCGACCAGCGCCGGAGCTTCGCCCGGTCCGGCCTGCTACGGACGGGGCGGCGTCCGGCCTACGGTGACCGATGCCGACCTTGTCCTGGGCTATCTGAACCCCGATTACTTCGCGGGCGGCCGCGTGAAGCTTGACGTCGAAGCGTCGAAAAAGGCGCTGGAAACGCACGTGGGGCAACCGCTGGGGATCGGCGTTCTCGAAGCGGCATGGGGTGTCCATAAGGTCGTCAACGAGTCGATGGCGAACGCGCTCAAGACATCGGTGGCCGAGTCGGGCGGCGATATCCGACGGATTACGATGGTGGGGTTCGGCGGGGCGGGGCCGTTACACGCGGCGCAGTTGGCCCACAGTCTGAAAATCCCCCAGCTTCTAATCCCGCCGTGTGCCGGAGTTGCGTCGGCGCTCGGGTTCCTTTTGGCGCCGCTCGCGTACGACATCGTGAGAACATACAAGGTCGATCTCGACCGCCTCGATCTTTCCAAGCTCGAGCGCCTGATCGAGGAAATGGAGGTCGAAGGCGCGCGGGTGATAGCGGAGGCCGGGTCCCGCAGTCGGCCAACGACGAGGCGCTATGCCGAATTGTGTTTCGTCGGGCAGGGCTATCCGGTCATGGTGACCCTGCCGGAGAGCGACGATCAGACGATCGAGATCGACGCGCTGCGCGAGGCCTTTTTTCACGCCTATCGCAAGCGATACGGCCATTGCTCTGAAGAGTTCCCGGTGGAGCTCGTTTCCTTGCGCGTGACAGTGAGCGCCCGGGCGAACGACCTGCCGAATCTCTGGGTGCCTCCGAACGGTTCCGTTCGGAGTGCCCTGAAGGGGACCCGTCAGGCGTTCGACGGGAAGAAAGAGGAGATGACCCCTCATCAGGTATACGACCGCTATCTGATGCCGTCGGGTGCAATCCTGGAAGGTCCTGCACTGATCGAGGAACGGGAAACCACCACGGTCGTGCCATCTGGCGCCGAAATGACGGTCGGGAACGACGGTTCGCTGCTCATCCGCTTTGCCGGATAGTCGGACGGGACCATCGGGGAACCATAAGTGCCGGCCTGTTTTCGACGGGCTCAGCCGCGCGTCTTGCGAATTGGGAGGAGACGTAATTGAAGACAATTGATCCCATTCAGTTGGAGATTTACTGGTCGCGCGCGATTGCCATCGCCAACGAGATGATGGCCGTGCTGATCCGCACGTCGTTCTCAACCGTCATCAGGGTGAACAGGGACTGCTCGGCTGCGATTTTCGACGAAAAGGGGCAGATGCTCGCGCAGCCCGATCACTCAGCGCCGGCGCATATCGGCTGCATGCCCGGCGTGATGCAGCGCATTCTGGAAAAGTACACGATCGAGTCCATCCGTCCGGGGGACGTCTTCATTACCAACGACCCCTGGATCGGCGCCGGCCATTCACCCGATATCTACATCGCTTCGGCGGTGTTTCGGGGTGATCGCCTGATCGGCTTCACGGTCACCGTCGCGCATCATCTCGATATCGGCGGACGGCTGGGTTCGACCGACAGCCAGGATGTCTACGAGGAAGGCCTCCTGATCCCGCTGCTCAAGCTGTACGACGCAGGCAAGCGCAACGAAACCGTATTCGAGATCATCGCCGAGAACGTGCGGATGCCGCATATCGTGCTCGGCGATCTCGATGCGCAGCTCGCGGCCAACCAGGTGGGTGCCACGCGCTTGCTGGAACTTGCCGCCGATTACGAGCTCTCGGGTTTCGTCGAGATTGCCGAAGCGATCACCTCGACCAGTGAGAAGGCGATGAGGTCGGCCATTCGCGCGATCCCGAACGGCGTATTCGAGGTGCGGGAAGATCTCGAAATAACCGACGAGAACGGCAAGCCTGTCACGATCAAGCTCAAGGTCGAGATCGAGGATGAGCAGGTCGTCTTCGACTATACGGGATCGTCGCCCCAGGTGAGGCGCCCCATCAACTGCGTTCTCAACTACACCATCACGTTCACGACGCTCGCCATGAAAATGGCGCTCATCCCCGACCTGCCCTACAACGCGGGGATCCAACGCCCGGTCGTCGTCAGGTCGCCCGAAGGCAGCGTGCTAAACGCGCTTCGGCCCGCAGCCGTGTGGAGGCGCACTGTTCTCGGCATGCGGCTGCCGGACATCATCTTCAAGACTCTCGTGCCCGTCATGCCGGACAAGGTCATCGCCGGAAACGGGTCGTGCCCGATGTGGCTCTGGCTTATCTCGGGTTGGAGGCCCGGTCTGCAGCGCTTCGCCTTCCAGACCCATTTCATGGGCGGACTTGGCGCAGGCAACGACAACGATGGCTTGCCGACGGCCGCCTTTCCGTCGTCAGTGACCGACACGCCGATCGAGGTATTCGAGAACACGTGTCCCGTCGTCGTCTCTCGCCGGGAACTCATCACCGATTCGGGCGGGCCCGGCCGTTTCCGCGGCGGTCTGGGACAGGAGATCACGATCGCCCCGGCGCCGGCGTCACTCGGCCAGATCGACGGTTCTCTCACGATTGCCTACAGCGCCGGCTGCCTCCGCGGAGGTCCCACAGGCCTCCTGGGAGGGCGCGACGGATCCCTCGGTCAGATCAAGATCAACGAGAAGGAGGTCACCAACTCGCTGGCAACGATAAAAATTTCCGGAGACGACTGCGTCACCCTGCGACTCCCGGGCGGAGGGGGATTTCACTCGCCCCTCACCAGAGACGCCGAAGCTGTTCGGCAGGACGTGATCAGCGGGTTTGTTTCGGTCGAGGCCGCGAATTCGGTGTACGGCGTGGTCCTGAACGATCGATCGTTCGAAATTGATCATCAGGCAACCATCGCCTTGCGGGAGTCGCTCGGGAGTTCAGGCACAGCGAGCGGTCAGAAAGGAAAATCCAGAAGAACGCCCGTCCAATACGAGTCAGCGTGACAACGATGTGCTGCCGGTCGCTTCCCCAATGACCACCAGACGGTTGGGAAATCCCATGGATCGGGCCGAATGATGCATCCCGTGCCCCTCAGCAAACAGCAAAGCGCCGGAGCAAGGCCATCCGCCGCGCGTATTCGCGTATCCGGAGCGGGGCGCAGCTATGGCGCACTGGAGGTCTTTAAAGACGTTGCGCTCGAGGTTGGCGAGCGCGAGGTGGTGGCGATCATTGGGCCGTCCGGATGCGGCAAGACCACGCTCCTGCGCTGCATCAACGGGCTGATGCCGCTGACCACGGGAGAGATCGTCCTCGAGGGCAGTCCGGTCACGGCGCCGCGTGAGGGAATGGCGATGGTGTTTCAGCACTTCGGCCTGTTCCCATGGAAGACGGTCTTTCAAAACGTGGCATATGGACTGAGATTGGCCGGGCGATCGCCCGAGGAGATCGCCGAGAAAGTTCCACAATTCATCAAGCTCGTCGGCCTGTCGGATTTCGAGAAACATTATCCCTATCAGATTTCAGGAGGGATGCAGCAGCGCTGCGGCTTGGCGCGCGCGCTCGCGGTTGAACCCAAGGTATTGCTCATGGACGAGCCGTTTGGCGCGGTCGACGCGCAGACGCGCGAGATCCTTCAGTTCGAGCTGCTCAAGATCTGGGAGACGCGCCCGACCACGATGATTTTCGTAACGCATTCCATAGAGGAGGCGGTGCTGATGGGAGACCAGGTCGTGGTCCTCAAGGGTCGGCCGAGCAGCGTACACGAGATCATACCCATTGACCTGCCCCGTCCGCGGGATCGCGCAACGTTGGCCGATCCGCGCTTCGTTCAGCTTCGCGAATATGTCTGGGAAACGCTGATGGCGGAGGCACGCAAGGCCGAGTTCGACCTGAAGCCGGTTCGATAAAAACAAAAATCGTTCAACACATGGGAGGAGATCATGGGCTTGAAATGGCGGTTCGTGGGTGCCACGGCTTGCTTATCCGCGGCGATCCTGAGTTTTGCCGCGACGGATCACGCGCAGGCGCAGGCAAAGCAACCGGAAATCAGCTTCGGATTGCCCGCCATTCCGCCCGTCTTCGTCGGCGTACAGGCGATGGTGGCGGAGAAGCAGGGGTTCTTCAAGAAATACGGACTTGACGTCAGGCTGCGCAATTTCGCGAACGGTGCCGAAGGCTCGCGCGCGGTCGTCTCGGCAGACATCGACGCGTCGCTTTCGCCGACGCCTCTCATCATCAATCAGATATCCAATGCCGATATCAATTTCGTCGGCATTTATGGCAACGAACATCCTGATTATTATCTTGCCTCGCTCGATCCGAATGCGACCTGCAAGAGTCTGGTCGGTCAGCCAGTGGGAGTCGACGCGCCCGGCGGCGCGCTTTCCATCGCCCTCAAGATCATGCTCGCGAGTTGCGGCGTCACGATCGATCAGGTCCAGCAGGTCAGCCTCAGCGCGAACGTTCCCACCGCCATGATTGGCGGCCAGCTCAAACATGCCGTGCTGCATCTCGACGGCATCATGGCGGCCGAGAACCAGACCGGGAAGCCGGTCAAGACGATCATCGACTACGAATCCGTTCATCCCGTGTATCACAACATGATGGTCGTCGTGCGCTGCGACAAGCTCGCTGCGAACCGGGATATCTACGTTCGCCTGATCGCCGGCATGATCGATGCCGAACGCTACATGCGCGACCCTGCCAATCGGGATGTGGTGGCGAAAATTGCCATGGCGACCGGCCGCACCGAGAAGGAAGCGGCGCGGGCCTTGGACAGCTACATAAAGATGGAGTTCTGGCCGCACGGCAACGCGGGATTGGGGCAAGCCAATATCGAAGCCGTGGAAAAGGATCAGAAGGCAGCCGGAAACATCCGCGCCGGCAAGAATCCCGCGCCATACGGGCGGGTGGTCGACCTTTCGATCTATGCGGATGCGTTGGCGCTTGTGAACAAACGATCCTGACCGTCTTTGCCGGGAGTGCAGAGAATGTTGAAGGAACGTTGGAAACGCCGAGGGATCATATCCGCGAGTCTCGCAGTCGGGGCGATATTGTGGGAGTTCGGGGGGCAGCGCGCCGGGGGCGCATTCATGGCGCCGCTGTCCGAGACGGTCATGCGCCTCGTGGAGCTTGCGCAGAACGGGATGCTGGTACGTGAAACGGTCAGCTCTCTCGAATTGTTCCTGACCGGACTCGTGCTGGCGGTCGCATTCGGCATACCCTTCGGCCTCTTGCTCGCGCGCATACGGCCGCTGAGGATCGCGCTGGAGAGCTACATCGCAATGCTCTACGCCACCCCCATGGTGGCATTGATTCCTTTTATTCTGTCTCTCATGGGGTTTGGATTCGCCCCAAAGGTACTGGTTGTATTTCTGTTTGCCGTGTTCCCGGTCCTCTACAACACGGTCGAAGGTGCCCGCAGCATCAAGCCGGAGCTGATCGAGGTCGCGCTTTCATTCCGCTCATCCGAGTGGGAGTTATGGCGTGATGTCATGATCCCCTACACGTTGCCTTACGCCGCGACGGGTATTCGGCAGGCGATTGCCCGCGGACTGGTGGGCATGGTGGCGGCGGAGTTCTTCCTGAGCCCGAGCGGCCTCGGGCAACTCATCATGGTGGGGTCGTACAACTTCGACACGGCCGCCATGCTGGCAGCCATACTTATCATCGTGGCGTTGGGAGTGATCTTGATGGAGGCCGGCCGATATCTCGAGAACCGTCTCATGCTTTGGCGTCGGCCCTCCCAATGAAAGCAACGCATATCCTGTCCATGCCTTCGGGCCTCGCGAGCCTGGGATTCCAGGAGCGCCTGATCGGCTTTCCGGCATTGCTCAAGATCGGCGCCGGGGCCGTTATTCTTGCGCTGTGGGAAGGCGTTGTGCGCGTGTTCGCCCCGTCCTACGTGGCCACGCCCAGCGGCATCCTACAGGCGTTCCCGCGCGTTGTTTCCGACCCTGAGTTCCTGCAGGCCGCCGCGACAACGATGACGGCGGTCGTGATCGGATTATTGATCGCGGGCGTGCTCGGCACGGTCATCGGGCTTGCAATGGGTCGCAGCAGAGGCGTCGAATATAGTCTCCGCTATTACGTGAACAGTCTTTTCACGATGCCGATGATCGCCGTGCTTCCGCTTCTCAGCCTGTGGTTCGGACATACATCCGGCGCGCGTTTGGCCCTCATCGTGTTCGTCGCGTTCTTCTCGATCGTGGTCAACGTGGCCGATGGCGCACGCAGCGTGCCGACCGAATACCTGGAGGTCTCCCAGGCTTTCCGCTCGGGGCGGATCCGAACGTTGTTCGAGGTCGTCCTGCCGGCCTCGACGCCTTACCTGTTCGCCGGGATCCGTCTCGCGGCAGGACGTGCGCTAACGGGCGCGGTTATCGCGGACTTCTTTCTGGCGATTCCCGGGCTTGGCTACTACATTCTTTATAATTCGCGCAGTTTCCACCACAACGAAGCCTTCGTTGCGGTCATCGTTCTGATGGCGGGCGGGGTCGGGTTCGATGCTCTGGTGAGCTGGAGCGCTCGACGCCTATTGCCTTGGCTGAGGCTGGATTGAAGGTGGCACGCGACAGGAGCGGCAGTCGTTCAACCCGTCATGCGTGCGGCCGTCGAGAAAATCCCGATCCTCCGCAATCCTCTTTTTGATGAAAGTCGTCAGCGCTTTCACGCGTGCCATGGAGCGGAGATCCTCATGCGTCGCCAGCCATATGTCGCGTTTGATGGCAGTCTGGTCGACAAGCAACGGCCTGAATCGCGTATCCTGAACGCCCAGGAACGAGGGGAGCATGACCAGTCCCATGCCTGCGGCGGCCGCGTTTCGCTGCGAAATCATGCTGGTGCTTCGGAACACGACGGTCGGAGACTTGATGGCGTCGAGTAGCCAACGGACTGCCCCGATCTGCACCTGGTCTTCGATATAGTCGACGAAGAAATGGTGCCGGAGATCGGCGATCGACTTCGGCTCGCCGTGCTGTCGGAAATAACTCTCCGCTCCGTAAAGCTTGAGATCCACCTGGCCGACCTTTTGGGTGATCAGCCGCGGACCGGTCGGCCTGACGAAGCTCAACGACACATCGGCCTCGCGCCGCGTGAGGTTCAATAGCTGGGCCGAGGTCACGAGCTCGACCACGATTCCGGGCTGGCTTTCGTAGAACTCCACGAGGCGCGGCGCGAGATAAAAACTCGCAAGACCTTCCATTGTTGCCAGCCGCACCGTGCCCGCGAGTTGCGTCGGATAAACCGCGCTCTCGATGATCGCAAGCGCGTTTCGCTCGACTTCCTCCGCATATGCCAGCACCCGCCGTCCGGATTCGGTCGGGACAAAGCCCGTCAGCGTACGGTCGAACAGCTTGGCGCCCAGGGCCTTCTCGAGCTCGGTCACGCGCCGCCCAACGGTGGAATGATCAACCTGAAGACGCTTGGCGGTCGGCCCCAACCGTCCGGTGCGCATAAGTTCGAGAAAATAGCGAAGGTCGTTCCAGTCGAATGTCTTGCCCCAGATTGCGCCTGGCGTGCCGGCACACCCCGAACCCTGCTGGGATTCATTTCCGCGAACACGTTTCAGCGTCATTGCTGTCGTCTCCGCTGTTGCGCAAGCGGCGCGTGCTTTCTGATCCGATCGAATCGCGTGCCGGTCGGTGACATGGCCTGGTGGGGAAACGAGGCGCTAGTCGCGAACGTCCTGGAGAAACCACTCGGTGGGGATATCCCGCCCCAAACCCCGTTCTCGGGCCTTGTGGTAAACGGCCGCGGCGACGCCTTCGAACTGGGCTCCGATCGCGCCGACGTTCAAGAAGAAGCTGGTCTGGCGGTCGTCCGTCCGTCCCTTTTGCCGGCCGGCAATGACGTCAATCAGCGAGGGCATCTCGATGATGCTTCGCGGCAGGTTGACATGAGGCACCATGCCGCGCTCCTCGGCGCTGCCGGCGACATAGCCCAGGAATCCCGCGCGTCCGTAGAACTGCTGCCCGGTGGTCTTCTCCAATCTTGGGGTAGCTTCGCCGGCGCGTACCGCGACATCGACGACACCCGGAAGACCGGGTTCGATATCGGCAGAGGTCAGGTTCGTGACGTGCATCCCCGGCTCGAGCCAGGCATTCTCGAACACCGGTTCGTTGGTCGAAGTGCAGATCGACACGATGTCGACGCCGCGGACCGCCTCCCGTGCGCTCGCGGCCGGTTCGACCTCAAAGTGATGGAGAGCGGACATTTCCTGCGCATATTTCATGACGTTGTCCCGGTTGGGACTGTAGACCTTGACCTTCTTGATCGCCCGGACCCGGCAGATGGCGTCGAGATACGTACGGGCCATGCCGCCGGAACCGATCATTCCCACCGTTTCGCTGGTTTTCCGCGAGAGATATTTCACCCCGAGCCCGGCGCCGCCGCCGACGCGCACGTGTTGCAGGATTCCGTCGTTGATCATCGCGACGGGCGTCGCGTCCCGCGCACTGAATAAAAAGAGAAGCCCACAGAACGTGCCTGGGGCCCCTGCGTATTTGTTCTCCCGCACCCGGCCGTATTCGCGGGGCCAAGCGACCATGTCGGAGAGCATGCGCGCGCAGACGAGCCCGTCGCGCTTGCTCCCGCCCGTCATGACGGCCCATCGATAATACGGTGCGGTCTCGATCTGAGAGGGGACATAGAGATCGATCCGTCCCATGCCCACTGCGTCGCCTTTCGCCAGTTCCTGAAACACGCCGTCGAGCGCCGCAAGGCACAGCGACATGTCCAAGACCTTGGCGACATCGTCATTGTTCAGACACAGCACGGCACTCACTCCCCCAATTATGTTGATGTTCGTTTCCGCATGACGCCACGAGCGACAAAGGCGACCAGCCTTATTTCTCGATAATGGCCCTTGCCTTTCGGATCACGCTTTCAGGATAGTTGGCGAACTGAGCGAGCAATTGCTCGACTTCGGCGCCTGACGCCGGATCAATATCGATATTCACCTTCTTCGCATCGGCCAGGAAATCCGGGTCGCGCATGGTCTGCGTAAACGCCGTGCGAAGCGTCTCGAGCGTGGATGCCGGCATGTTCGGCGGTCCGGCCACTGGCCTGCCCAGAAGAATCTGCTTGAAATGCAGATCCATGACCTGGCGATCCTCGTCGGACTTGGCGAATTGGAAGATGTCGGGCACGTCGCCGAAGGCGTGCGATATCTTGGGGCCCATTTGGATGACGAGCTTGAGACGGCCTTGCTGCACGTCGCCGAGGAATTGCGACTTGATGGTGGAAAGGAACAGGCCGCACGTTCCGTCCACCTCTCCGCGCTGCATCGCGAGATTGACGTCCCGATTGCCCTTGTATCCGGTGATCACCTTGACGTTGGCATGCAGGAGGTTCTTGAGAATGATCGGATGCTGATAGCTGATGGAAGCCGGCCCGGCTGCGCCGAAAACGGTTTCCCGTTGCAGCATGTCGTCCAAGGACGCTGGCGCTCCCGGGCGCGCCCAGAGCCCGCAAAACGAGACGTCCTGATTCATGCTGCCGATCCAGCCGAATTTCGTCGCGTCGAACTTGGCCATGTTGTCGCCCAGCAGCGGAGCCATGACGGTCGAGGCGGCCCATACGCCGAGCTCGGTCCCGTCTCTGGGGGCGACGTTGTAGATATAATTCGCAGCGCGCAGCGATCCGCCGCCCGGCATGTTTTTCGGCACGACCTCGGGATTGCCGGGAATGAATTGTCCCAGGTGCCGGGCCAGAGTGCGGGCGTACGTATCGTAGCCGCCGCCGGCACCGTAGCCGATCTCGATGTTGATGGTCTGGCCCTTGAACGTCACGGCTGCCGGATCGGCCCAGGCCAGGCGTGCGGAAGGCGCGAGTAGCGCCAATGAAAAAGCGGCTGAGGCCAGTTGAATGGTCTTCATATCAACTCCCCGCATGGTTGCCGTCCACCTCGCGTCCCGGTGATCAGAAGCATGCAGAGGATCGAAATTCCGGCGCTGCGGTCACGGCCGGCGTTCGGTCACAGCGTGCGACCATCGCCGGCCGTCCCGCCCTCACTAAGCCGTCTCGACATGCTTCTGGTCGAGCAACAAACGATCGTTTGCGGCGAGGATCTGCGCTCCGGCCGGTCCGAGTTTTTTCAGGCCGATCACGAAGTCGCGAACGTCCTCGCGCGATCGGATCTCCTGCGGGTAATCCGTGGCGAAAACGATCCGCGAAGAGGGAATTTCGACGAGCGAGGCTTCAATCGAGGATAGAGCTCCGCAGAATCCCCCGGTATCGAAGACGAGGCGCTCCCGCAAATAATAATCGAAGTCCCGCTCGGGCAATTTGCCGTGCGAAGGGTGGCCGGCGGTCCCCCAGAAGGTCTTGTCCTGGTACTTCCGAATGCGACCGAGCATGCTCGCGATGCCGCCGCCCAAGTGCGACATATGAATTCTGAGGCTCGGATGCCGATCGAGGACGCCGGCATTTATGAGCCGAATGGTCGCGGCGATCAGCGAAAACTCCCGGCCGACCGACCTCGCCATGTCATAGGCGTTCAGGAACTGGGGAGGGTTCAGCTTGATCGGGGGATGAACGAAGACGAACATCCCGAGCCGGCAGACCTCCGACCAGAACGGATCCAGCTCCGGCGCGTCGAGATATGTCCCGGCTATTTCGGATGTGATGACGACGCCCGGAAATCCATACTCGGTGGAGCAGCGGGTAAGTTCACGCAATGCGTCCGGACCGTCGAGAGGATTGACGTGAGCCGCGCCGATAAAGCGGCGCGGATATTTGCGAACAGCGTCGTTCGTCTTGCCGTTGATGAAACGGGACAGCTCCAGATTCACGCACATGCCCGGCGGGCTCGACAGAAACGCCGCCTGGATTCCGGCGAAGTCCATCATGTCGATGTGTTCGTCGAGATCGTAAAGTTGCGCATTCGCCGTCATGGCGGGAGTCCCGCTCTCGTCGAACCGGACGGAAACGGCGCGCCCTTTTTCGGCGAGCTCCGAGGGGATGAAATGATGTTGAAAGTCGATGATCACTGTCGGGCTACCCGCATGTGCGTGGTGGGAAGGAGCAAGGAGCTGCCTTACGGCTCAGGTTTCGGCTCTGCGCTGAGGATCTTCGACCACAGCGCCGTCTCGTCGGCGATGAACGCCGCGGTTTGCGAGGGCGACTTGTCGACCCTCTGAAGGTGGAGCTTCTCGAGCTTCTGAACGACGTCGTGTTCCGCGAGCGCCGCAAGGACGTCGTGGTTGATCTTGCCGACGAGCGCCTGGTCCGTATCGGGCGGAGCGACCAGGGCCCACCAGGCGGTCGATTGGAAGTTGGGGAAGCCCAGCTCGGCCATCGATGGGACGTCGGGCAGAGCCGGTGACCGGCGCACGTCGGCCACCGCAAGGATCTTGAACCGGCCGTCGCGATAGAGGCCGACTGCCGTCGACAAGGTCCCGAAGAATATGTCGAGATGCCCGGCCATGATGTCGTTGAGCACGGGCAATTCGCCCCGGTAGGGCACATGCCGAAGCTTGATGTCCGCGAGGCCAGCGAGCCGCTGCATCGTCAGGTAAGCCGTCGAACCGAGCCCCTGTGAACCGAACGTTACGGTGTCGGGCTTGGCTTTGGCGTAGGCGATCAGGTCCTTAAGGGACGAAACCGGGAAGTCGTTGGAGACGATCAGAACGTTTGGCGCTTCGGCCAGCACCGCGATCGGCGTGAACTTGCTCGGCTCGTACGTGATGTCCTTGTAGAGCAGGTGATTGACGGTGAGCGCCGGCGGAGGGCTCACCATCAGCGTGTAGCCGTCTGGCGCGGATCGGAACACGCGCGACGCGGCGATATTCTGGCCGCCTCCCGTCACGTTGAGAACCGTGACGGCCTGTTGCCAATGCGTGCTCAGGCGCTCGGCTGCGATCCGGGCAAGGGAATCGGTCGGAGATCCGGGAGTGACCGGCACCACGATGGTGACGCCGCGCGTCGGATATTCGTCGGCCATGGCCACCGCGGCGAAGCCAAGGTGGAGCAGCACGGCGACTATGGTAGCTCGCATCGGGAACATCGCAGGACCTCCGGCGCCGACACTCGTGTGCCGACGCGGTTAGGGAGTTCGATCGGGAACCTGGAAGAGCTCCGCGATCTGTTCCTTGCTCAAGCGCTGCTTGAGGAACTTGAAATCGATCGCGTCCTGCATCAGCGCATCGAGGCCCGAGACCGTGTACGGATTGAGCATGTCCTTGGTATAGAACTCGGCCATCACCTTGCGGGTGAGCGCTTCGGGAGTCCCCGAATAGGTCTCGTATGCTTTGATCGCGTCGGGATTGGAGTACATCCAATCGACCGTCTCGGCGTAGGCTTGAACGAACTTGGCGATCAGGGTGCGATTCTGGGCCAGCTTGTTGGCATTCACGATCAGTAGCCGCACCGTCTGGTCGCGCGTCGAGGGGATATCGCTCGCGCGCGCGACGATCCTGATCTTGCCGGCTTCGACCTCCTTCAAGCCCATAGGGGGTGCGGCAAAACCGATGTCAATCTGGCCGGTCATCACTTGGGTCAAGGTCGACTGCATGTCGCCTGTCGCCGTCGGCTTGGCTTGAATCCCGTAGACCTTGAGCAGTCCGTTGACGAAGAAGTTCGTCGCGGATCCAGCGGTGGAATAGGAGATCGTGGTGTTCGGCGTCGCGTCCTTGAGCGATTTCAGCGGCGAATTCGAGCGGACGTACCAATAGATGTCCTTGGTGCCCGTCGTGGCCGATCCGATGGCGCGAACGGGCGCTCCCTTGGTGAACGCGGCCATGACGCCGGCGGTGCCGACTCCCACGCCGAGATCGACGCTTCCGGAAACGACGGCCTGAAGCGCTTCCCCCGCGCCGTGGGTATAGAGGAGATCAAGATCGATGCCGTGCTTCTTGAAAATTCCGGCACTTTGGCCGAGAGCAGGCGCGGCATCCTCCCAGTTGCCGTGCATGCCGATCGCGACCTTGAGCTTGTCTTGGGCATGGAGCTGCGTGGAGCCGCAGGCCAAGATCACCGCGCAAACGAATACAAGTCGCAGTCCCGTCAGTGACGCCATCGCACGCTCCCTATCGACGATGCGGCTACATTCTCGGTTCTCTTCTCTCCGACCGATGTCCGTGGTTCTTCTGGTCGGCCCGTGGACAGGCCTTGTTGTCTTCAGCCCCGTGCTGCGCGACTAAGCAGCCTGCTTCATGGTCGCGAGCAGGTTCTTGATCTCCGGCCAGTGCTGCTCGCCCCTTTGCTGCATCAGGGCGAGATAATTCGGGTTTTCCCAGCGTCGGATCGCATGATCGAAGCTCGGCCGTTGCTTGCAGCGGCGATACCATTCGGCGACGTGCGGCCGTCCGTCGAGGAGACCGAGAATTTTCAGGTGTTCGAGCCGCGCCAGGTAGGGCGTGAAGGCGACGTCCGCCAGCGTGTATTGCTGTCCGGCGAGCCATTCATGTTCGCTCAGCGCAGCCTCCATCTCGTCCAGCAGTTGGACCATCCGCTGCAATGCGATGATGAAATGCTGGGATTGGACGCCCCTCTCGATGACGTCGCGGCGGCGCTCGCGCTTGAAGATATTCGGAATCTGCTCGAGCATTTGTTTGCCGAGCTCGCCGCGTTCCAGATACTGATGACGAAACGCGATTCCGAAGCTCAGGATTGCCGCGCTCGCGTCATGAATGTCCTCGTCGAGCTGCTTCGTCCATAACCGCATCTTGGCGCGGCCGTAAGCGGTGTCGGGTTTCAGCGGCGGATCCGGAAAGCTCTCATCGAGATATTCAAGAATGACGTTCGATTCCGGAATCACTTTTTCATCGTCGATCAAGGTCGGCACGACGGCGCGTGGATTGAGTTTCCGGTACCACTCTTTCTGATGCTCGCCGGAGCGCAGCACGATGTGGCGGTCTTCCCACTCGAGCTGCTTCTCGGCGAGACAGACACGCACCTTCTGAGCGCAGAGCGACATGTCGTTGTGATAGAGCGCCAGCATGGGATCCCCGTCGGCCAATGGTCCATGGAAGGCTAGGTCTGATTTCAGGAGCGAGTCAACGAAATGCGAACTGTTGTCCGCATAGCGAACATACGCTAAGGTCGCACCATGTCGAACCGAACGAAAGAAGCAAGCCGCGACCGCGAGTACATCGCCGGCCTGGGCAAGGGCCTGGCTGTCATCGAGGCTTTCGCCGCCCATCAGGGTGCATTGAGCGTGACGGAGGCTTGCCGGCTCGCCGGCATTTCTCGTGCTGCAGCGCGTCGGTGCCTGCGCACCCTGCAGCAACTCGGCTATGCCGAGCATGACGGGAAATATTTTCGGCTGGCGCCCCGCACGGTGCGGCTTGGATACGCCTACTTCGCCTCGACGCCTCTCACGCGCGTTGCGCAGCCGGTCATCGAGGCAGCGAGCGAGCGGACGCGCCACTCGATGTCGCTGGCGCTGCTCGATGGAGCCAAGGCGCTCATTGTTGCCCGCGCCTCCATTCAGCGCAGCCTTTCGGCCGGCCTCGGGGTGGGAAGCTGGCTGCCTGCTTACTGTTCGGCCAATGGCCGTGTGTTGCTGTCCTCATTGCCGGATGCACGGATCGAGGAAGTACTGAAAAGCGCGCCGCGGCCGAAACTGACTCCCCACACGCTCACCGGCGTATCGGAAATCCTGAAGCAAATCCGGCTCATTCGGGGCCGAGGCTACGCGATGAACGACGAGGAGGTCGAGCTCGGCCTGTCCACCATCGCGGTCGCGGTGCGCAATCGTCGCGGTGATGTCGTCGCGTCGCTCAGCCTCTCGAGCATCGACGGCGCGGCGGAGCGCAAGCGGCTCGTGCGGTTCCTGCCGGAGCTTCAGGCCGCCAGCTTGCGACTGGCAGGAATGTTGTGAGATGAGCGATTGTGCCGAACCAATCCTGCTGCTCGCATCATTCGTCTCGTCGCACCGTTTGTCTCGCCGCGCACGCTCGTGAATGACCGACTTTAACAGTCCAGCCAGGAAAACATTCCCATGACTCTGTCTCTCACCCTTGCAATTGGCGACTACGCTCACACGCGCGACCTGGCGACCGGCCGGATTCGCCCGGAAGGGATCGATCTGACCGTTCTCAACTATCCTTTCGAATATGTCGGTTTGCGCTTCGGCGCTCTGCGCGAGTGGGAGGTTTCGGAATTCTCGCTGGCAAACTACTGCGCTCTGGTCTCGCGGCCGGAACCGGCGCCCATGGTGGCCCTGCCGGTATTTCCTTCGCGCGTGTTTCGCCAGAGCGCCATCTTCATCCGGGAGGACTCCGGCATTCGCGAAGCCGCCGATCTGGCCGGGCGCCGGATTGGGATTCCGCAGTGGTCGCAGACGGCCACGGTCTATGCGCGCGGTTATCTCGAGCACGACGTCGGCGTTCCGCTGACGTCGGTCGACTGGGTGCAGGCGGGCGTGAACGAGCCCGGGAGGAAGGAAACCGCGAAGCTGCAGCTGCCCAAGGGCATCAAGCTCACTCCGGTCGCGGATCGCAGCCTGAGCGACATGCTGGTCGGTGGCGACATCGATGCCGTGATCACGGCGCGGCCTCCCGACGCATTTGTCGAGAAGCGGCCGGGCATTCGCCGGCTGTTCCCCGATTATCAGAAGGAGGAAGAGGAATACTTCCGCCGCACCGGAATTTTCCCCATCATGCATATCGTTGTGGTGCGGCGTGATGCCTACGAGCGCAATCGATGGATCATGCGGAATCTGTTTGAAGCGTTCGAGGCCGCCAAGGACGCGACGATTCCCAAACTGCGCGAGATCACGACCACGTTCATCCCCATGGCCTGGGGCTCGGCTTTTTTTGAATCGGTCAGCAACACGCTGTTCCCGAACAGCGATCCGTGGCCCTACGGGATCGACGCCAACAGGATCACTCTGGATGCCTTCCTGACCTACTGCTTCGAGCAGGGCGTCACGGCGCGTCAGTTGTCCGCCGAGGAATTGTTCCCGCCGGAGTTCGGCTTCAAGGTCCGGATTTGACGCGGACGCGGTGCAATATTTTTGCGTTGTGACCGGATCCGCACAGCGCTTCGTCAAGCTCGTCTCCGTGAAGGCCGCGCCCGGGACGGACAGCCGAGGTGGTGGCGCAGGTGACGGCCGAGGTGATGGCCCAGGCGTGGCTGGTGCCAAATAAGCCTGTGGATGCCGCGTCGGAGCAGCCAGCATCCACTCCGGCGGGCGATCGCCGAGGAATTGGCCTCGGCTTCCCGCCAAGCGTTCCGCAAAGGTTGATGGACGTCTTTGGGCCTGCCGATTGGCCGGCGACGATCGATTCCCATCCCCTTGCCTAACCACCAAGGGGGCGCTAGAAAGCAAGAATGTGAACGTTCACGTGAACTGATCTCATGCTTGAAAAATCAACGTCGTCAATTGTGCCGCAGCGCGCAGGCATCGGCCAGCCTGTTCCCCGGAAGGAAGACCGCCGGCTCGTGACGGGATGCGGTCAGTATTCGGATGACCTCAATCTGCCGGACCAGGTCTTCGCCGTCATGGTTCGGTCGCCGCATGCGCATGCACGGGTTCGGTCGATCGACGTCCGCGAGGCGGTGGCTCTGCCGGGCGTGTTGGCGGTTTTCACCGGCCGCGATCTCCGGGAAGACGGCCTCCGGCCAATTCCGCATGCGACGTGGTCCAAGCATCCTGCGGAACTGATGCTGCAGAACAAGGACGGCAGCGCGGTGGTGTTTCCGCCGCACTATCCGATGGCCGAGCTGGAGGTGCTCCACGTCGGTGAAATCGTCGCCATGGTCATCGCCGACACCGTCGCCGCGGCGAAGGATGGTGCCGAACGTGTGGCGGTCGACTACGAGCCGCTGCCCGCCATGAGCATGGCGACGGTTGCGGCGGAGCCGAACGCGCCCAGGGTGCGAGAGGATCGCGCATCAAACGTCTGCCTTGATGCGGAGGTGGGCGATCGCCAGGTGACCGAGGATGCGTTTGCGCGCGCCGCGCACGTAGCGAAATTGAAAACCTGGGTGCCGCGGGTGGCCGGCGTGCCGATGGAGCCGCGCGCCGCGATCGGCGCCTACGACCCGAGTTCGGGCCGATACACGCTTTATGCCGGCATCGGCGCGGCCGTGCGTCCGAAACAGGATCTGGCGAAGGTTCTGAACGTGGCGGAAGGAGCCGTGCGTGTCGTCATGCACGATGTTGGAGGCAATTTCGGGACGCGGGGCGCGTTCAATCCGGAGTTTGCGCTCGTCACCTGGGGGGCTCGGCAGATCGGGCGTCCGGTGAAATGGACATGCGAGCGCCAGGAGGCGTTCGTGTGCGACTACCAGGCGCGCGATCTGGCCGTGGAAGCTGAGCTGGCGCTGGACGAGGACGGCAATTTCCTCGCGATGCGCGGTTCCAACGTGGTGAACAACGGCGCGCATACCGTCGCATTCGGGCCTCTGCAGAAGGGGCTCGAGATCATGTCCAGCATCTATCACGTGCCGACGGTGCATTTCCGCGCCCGTGCCGTCCTGACGAATACGGTTCCGACGCGTGCCTACCGCAGCTCCGGCCGGCCTGAAGTCATGTTCGTGATGGAGCGCCTGATCGACCTGGCTGCGAAGATCGGCGGATTTGACCGGCTGGAGCTCAGGCGGCGGAACCTCGTTCCCGAAACGGCGATGCCTTACCGAAATCCCTTCGGGATGGTCTACGACAGCGGCGCTTATCACAAGGTGATGGAGCGTACGCTCGAGATCGGCGATTGGGCTGGTTTCCCCGCGCGCAAGCGGGCGGCGCTGAAGCGCGGCCGGCTGCGCGGAATTGGCGTTGCCAACTATGTCGACACCGCCACCGGCGCGCCTCGGGAGCGGGCCGAAATCACCGTCCGCCCGGAAGGTGTTGTGGATGTCGTTCTTGGAACCGTCTCGCAAGGCCAAGGCCACGAGACGACATTCGCGCAGCTCGTCAACGAATGGCTCGGCGTTGCGCTCGATCAAGTCAAGCTGATCACAGGCGATACGGACAAGGCGCCCGTCGGCGGAGGTGCGCATTCCGGGCGTGCGCTGCGCATGGGAAGCGCCGTGATGTACAGCGCGACGAAGGAAATCCTGAAGAAAGGTGCGCAAATTGCCAGTTGCCTCCTGGAGGTGGAGGAGGCCGACATCGAGTTCGTCGACAGTGCCTTCAAGGTCAAAGGGACCGACCGCATCATCAGCCTGTTCGACGTTGCGGCTGCGGCCCTCGATGATGACCGAGTCCCGGAGGATTTGCGCGGGCTTCTGAGAGCCGAATCCGATCAGGAATTTCTGATCCCGGCCTTTCCCTACGGCTGTCACGTCTGCGAGGTCGAGGTCGATGCCGAAACCGGCGAAATCCGGATTGTCCGATATTCAGCGGTCGATGACGTCGGGCGCGCCGTAAACCCGCTCATCGTCGAAGGACAGACCCACGGCGGAATTGCGCAGGGCATTGGCGAGGCCTTGATCGAGCAGTGCTTCTACGACCCGTCGAACGCCCAGCTCCTGACCGGGTCGTTCATGGACTACGCCATGCCGCGGGCCGACTTCCTGCCGAGTTTCGATACGGAATTGAGCGAGGTGCCGTCCCCGACGCACCCGTTGGGGATTCGTCCGGGCGGGGAAGGCGGGATTACGCCGGCGCTTGCTTCGATCGTGAACGCGGCCGTGGATGCGCTCTCCGACCTCGGAGTGACGCATCTCGAATTGCCGCTGACGTCGGAGCGCATTTGGCGCGCGATCCATGAAGCGCGCGGCTTGAGTCACCCGACGTAATCACTCTCTCTCAAAATGTCGGCCTTCAAAGAACGCGAGGAAATCGGACATGATCGTTGATGCGCACGCCCACTTCGTCGCACCCGGAATATTCGCGCGGTTGAAATCGCAAAAGAACCTGTTCCCGTCGGTCCAATTGCTCGAAGAGGGCAAAGGATTCCGGATGTCGTTCGCGGGCCGTGACCCGACGCGCATCATTCCTGCGAGGCTCTACGATCCCGAGCACCGGAAACGATGGCTCGATCAGCAGCGCATCGACCATCAGGTTGTCGCCTGCTGGCTCGATCTGTTCGGATATGAACTGCCTGCCGACGAGGCGGCCGACTGGTGCCGGTTCCTCAATGAGGAATTGCTCAACTTTGCGCGCTCGCACGGTTTCCTGACCCCGCTCGCCTGCGTGCCTTTGCAGAGCGGATCGCATGCCGCAACGGTCCTGCAGGAAGCCGTCGCCGCAGGATTCCGCGGGATCATGATCGGCACCCAGCCGAAGGGAGTTGGAGGAAACCTCGACGATCCGGGTCTCGATCCGTTCTGGAAAAAGGCTTCGGATGCGGAATTGCCTGTCTTCCTGCATCCCATGTTCGCCTGCCCGGATGAGCGGCTGTCCGACTACGACTTGGTAAATTCGGTTGGGCGGGTAAGCGACACCTCTGCGGCGGCGGGCCGGCTGCTGTGCTCGGGCCATCTGCAGCGATTCCCCGGAATCAAGTTGATCCTCTCTCATGGCGGCGGAGCGCTGCCCTTTATCCTCGGCCGTCTCAAGCGCACGTATGAGCGAAACGACAGGAAATTCGCCGATCCGGCGGAGGGATTCAGGCGCTTGTACTTCGATACGGTGCTTTACGACCCGCAGGCCGTCCGGTTTCTGCGCGACGTGGCGGGTGCGGACCGCCTGATGTTGGGGTCGGACTCTCCCTTCCTCGAGGGCGATCCGCTGCCCTATGTCACCGAGGCTCAGCTCGCGCCCGCGGCGCGTGATGCGGTGCTCGGCGGGAACGCGGCGCGTCTGTTCCGCATCGCTTCGTGAAATATCGCTTCGTGAGACCGGTCGCAGGCGCCGGTTGATTTGGCGGAAGGAACTGCCGGCCGCGTCCGAACGGATGCGGCCGTCAGAATCCGTAGAGCGCTGCCGGATTGTCCACCAAGATCCGGTGCTGGACTTCCGAGGCGGGGGCCCAATCCGGCAGCAGATCCAGCAGCTCCCCGTCATCGGGCATGTAGTCATAAAGGTTCGGATGCGGCCAATCGCTTCCCCAGATGCAACGCTCCGGTGCATGCGTAATGAACCGGCGCGCCAAGTGAGCAACATCCGAATAGGGATGCCCTGAGACGGACACCCTGTAGGCACAGAGCTTGAGCCAGCATTTGCCCCCCTCCAGAAGCCTCAAGAGGGAATTGAGGCCCGCGTGGTCTGCCGGGGCGTTGGCCGGAATGCGTCCCATGTGATCGATGACGACCGGCAGGGGAAGCTGCACGAGCGTCGGATAAAGATCCGGCCAGCTTTCGCCGGAGGCATAAATCTCGATGTGCCACCCGAAGGGGGCAATCCGATTCGCTATATCGCGAAGATGATCGAGGGACGCTCCACCTTTCAGCGTCGAGATGAAACGGACTCCCCGTACACCCGCGCCGTCGAGCTTGCGCAGACTGGTAGCATCGATGTTCGTCTCGGTTGCGATCACCCCTCGGGCGCGGTGGGAACCCAAAGTTGCGATCGCATCCAACGTGCAGCTGTTATCCAGGCCATACACGCTGGGCTGGACGATCACCATGCGCTCGATCCCGAGCGCGCCCAGCATCTGCACATATTCGTCGATCGGAGCTTCCGGCGGCGTGAAGCTGCGGGGCGTGGTGAAGGGAAATCGAGTCGGATCGCCAAAAATGTGCGCGTGACAATCGCAGGCCCCAGGAGGAACGCGGAAAGCGGGTGCCTTGGTTGCGGTGCGCTGGCGAAGATAGGTCTTGGTCATCGTGGATTCCGCGGAACGGGCTGCGCATGTCGTGCTTGAAAGCATTGCGCATCTCGGCATATAAGCGAATGTGAACGTTCACGTCAAATCCCGTGACCGTTCACCCGGGCGTCGAATGTGTGGTATCAATTCGCTTTCTCAACCTCATAGCGAGCAGCGATGCCAGCCACTTTGAAAGAGGTCGCGGAGCGGGCGGGCGTGTCCTACCAGACGGTATGGCGCGCGCTGCACGATGCGCCCGGGATCCTCCCATCGACGCGCGAACAGATTCTCCAGATTGCGGAGACGCTGGGATATCGGACGAATCGACTGGGCTGGAGCCTTCGGACAAACCGAACGGCGACGATCGGCCTCGTCGTTTTCGAGGTTGGGAATGCTTTCACCGCAGAGGTGACGAGCAGTATCGAGCTCGAGGCGACGCGTCGCGGCTACACTGTTCTGCTCATGAGCAGCGGCGACGATATCGAGCGTGAGCGCAACGCCGTACGGTCGCTGATGGACCGGCGGGTCGATGGAATCATCATGAGCGCAACGCCGTCCGGAGATCACCACTATCTTCTTCGTGAGCTCCCGAAAGGTTTCCCGCTGGTTGCCTTCAACCACGCAATCCGAAATGTCCCCAGCGTGACGGTCTCCGCGCGCAATCGGGAAGCGGGGGCGGCAGCGGGCGAGTACCTGATCCATCTCGGTCATAAAAGAATCGCGGGGATCTTCGGCAATTTGGCCAACCAGTCGAACGAAGACCGTCATGCGGGCTTCGTCTCCAGCCTGCGCAGGCGAAAGCTGCCGATTGAAAAAAATTGGGTCCGGACCGGTCCGCACAGCGTCGAATTCGCGCGCGAATGCGTCAAGCAGATATTCCGCGGCAAGGAACAGCCCACCGCGTTGTTCGCATCGACGTATGTCCTCACGGAAGGCGCCTTGCTGGGACTGCGGGATATCGGAGTTCGTCGGGGCACCGACGTTGCGATGATCGGATTCGACGTGAAATATGCGCGCCTCCTCGATCCACCGCTTCCAATACTCGTGCAGCCGGCCGCCGAAATCGGACGTCTCGCGGTGGAAGCTGTCTTGGACCTTGTCGAGGGCAAGGAAGTCCGTTCCGTTCGGCCGTTGCCGATTCAACTGGTCGAATGGGACGCGTGGTCCTTCCGCGCGGATGATGCAAACGTCTCGGACTGAGCGACGCCGGTCTCGGGTGAAGGGAGAGTGAAACGTGAACAACAGGCAGTTAACGGGCCGCATTTCGCCGGACCGCATCCGTCTCTTCGAAGTTCCCCGCCTGCCGGCAGGCACGGTCGAAGCACTGAACCAGCTCGGTGATGCGACGGGAATCATTTCGGACGTGCTCGACGAACTCGGCATCGTGGGAGTTGTCGGAGCAGGTGTCCTGAAACCCACCATTGTGGGGGCGAGGGTCGTCGGGCCTGCGCTGACGGTGCGCAACATCATGCAGCGTCAGCACCCCTACGAAGGGGCGAAGAATCACACAAATAAGATGGCCGAATTCGAGGCGCACAATCTTGCTCTGCCCGGCGATGTCCTGGTGATCGACGGTGTGCCGGGCGTTTCCAACATGGGCGGACTGTCGGCTCAAACCGGCAAGCGCCAGGGCGAGCAGGGAGCGATCGTATTCGGGGGGATTCGCGACATCGCGCACTCGCGTGCCGTCAATTACCCCGTCTGGTCCACGGACATCACGCCGGTCACGGGAAAATGGCGCCTGGAAACGATCGAGATCAACGGTCCCGTGCAGATCGGCGATATTCAAGTGCACCCGGGCGATCTGGTGATCGCCGACGACACCGGCGTTTGCTTCGTGCCTCGCGATCGGGTTGCAGAGGTCGTGAGCCTGGCGCAGCAGCGATCCGCCAAGGAGGACAAGAAATCCGCCACCATCGATAGCGGGGTCAGTGTCGCGGAAGTTGCAAAAGGAACGTAAGTTCCGCCGTTCGGGGATCTTCTACGAGGAGATCTTCTTAACGAACGAGCCTGGCTCGCTGATCGCGCAGCGAGCCAGGGTTGCGTCCGGCAGCCTGATGTATGCGAGACGTGCGGCCGTCAATGACGTCAGCCGTTTTTCCCGAACGCGAGCACTTCGAGTTGCACAAACACGTCGTTGCGAAACGGCATGAGCAGGATGTGCCGCGCCGGACGCTGCGCCTCGTCAGCGAAGCATTCGTTCCAGAACGGATTGATCTTTGCGCGTAGCTTGTCGTCCGTGACGAAGACGGTCACTTTCGCAACATCCTCCACATCCATATCCGCTGCGGCCAGGATGAGCTTCAGATTCGCGAAGGCGTTACGCGCCTGGGTCTCGAAGTCCTTCGGCAGGACGCCGGTCGCCGCATCCTTTCCGGAGATAGCCGACGTTGCGAGCAATGGCCCCACCCTGCGGGCGGCAGGAATGGGGGCGTTGTGAGCAAGGTTTTCGATCTCGATGCTTTGCCGACGCATTGGCGTCCTCCTCCTCCGGCCGGCCCGACATGACCCGAACCAGCGCTGCGACACAGGCGCACGTTCGCTTGCGTGAACGTTCACATGTGATAGTAGTGAGGCCGGGCCACGGCAAGAGAAAAGAGCCCGGGAACCCTATCCGGGCCATGGAACGGCTGCAGAGGACTCTTGGAGGGCAAGATGCGCGTTATGAAGGCCGCCGCTTTGATATGCGGGGCATGTTTGTTTATTGCCGCGACGACGGTTTACGCCGCGGATTATCCATCCCGTCCCGTGCGCCTGCTGGTTCCCTACGCAGCGGGTGGCGGGAGTGACACGGCTGCCCGTCTTATCGCGGATCCCCTTGGTCGCCATCTCGGCGGATCGGTTTTCATCGAGAACCGTGGCGGCGGCGGCGGGCTCATCGGCACCGAAGCCTATCTTTCGGGCGAGCAGGACGGCTACACGATCCTGATGGGAGCGGTCGGGCCGCTGACGATCATTCCGGCGGGGAAGTCCGTGCCGTATGACGCCGAAAAGGACTTTGTGCCTCTCGGCTGTGTCTGGCGCTCGGCACAAGTGCTGGCTGTGCGATCCAGCCTCGGCGTGAAAACGGTGGCCGAGTTCGTGGCGCGCGCAAAAGCCGAGCCGGGCAAGCTCACGGTGGGATCGGCCGGATTCGGGAGCCTGACGCATCTCGCACTCGAGCTGCTCAAGCGAGAGGCTCACATCGACGTCACACACGTTCCGTTCCGAAGCGGCGGCGCGACTCTTCCGAACCTGATCGGGGGGCAGATCGACGCGGTGTTCGCTGACGCGACCACGTTGGCTCCTCAGGTCAAGTCGGGAGCGGTCGT
>CAYVBN010000530.1:0-2421 GCA_964449645.1 uncultured Hyphomicrobiales bacterium | reverse complement strand
TGTATTCTCAAGGCGACATCACCGGCGCAATCCCGACGCCGCGCCCCTCGCCCGCGAAGGACATCGCGCGCCTGCCGGTGATCCAGGGATGGGTGCTGCAACGGGTGATCGACGGCACCGCCATCATCTACAGCCGCGAAGGTCTGATCGAGGTCGCCGTCGGCGCCGGCTTGCCGGGCGGCGGCCGCGTGGAAGACATCCGCCGCCATGACGGCCGCTGGGTCGTGGTGACGAGCCGCGGCCTCGTGACGATGCGATAGAGCGAGTTGGTTGGAATCGGATTCCAGGCTCCGCTCATGCTCGCGGATGCGGGCATCCAGATTCTTCTTTCTGGTTTCTGGTGCCCGCGTCCGCGGGGATGAGCGGAGAACCTGGCTGCCGCTTGTCCGATCAAACCTGAATTCATCGCGCTTTTGGCCTCCCGCTGCGGTAATTCGCCACGCTGCCTGACATTCTCGCAGCAGTGTGACGCGGCATCCTGAAAAATCTGCGCTATAGTGGACGCACCTCGAAACCATCGGGATGTCACATGCGTGGTGCCGTAGCGCGGTTTCGCCCAATCCTGAACATCGTCCTGTTCTTCGCGGTCCTTGCATTGGCCGCCGGTTTCGCCCCCTCCCCCGCTTCGGCCCAGTCGCCGCCGGCGCCCGCCAAGCCGGAGATGAAGCAGGATTTCTGCCCCGGCCTGGTAGCGGAAAACACGCCGCGCGTGATCCCGGCCTCGCTGCGCCTCGCCGCGCTCACGGCCGATCAGGTACGCCTCACCTTCATCGGGCACTCGACCTTCCTGATCGAAAGCCCGCAACTGGTGCGCATCGCCACCGACTACAACGATTACGTCCGTCCGCCCGTGGTACCGGACATCGTCACCATGAACCGCGCGCACTCGACCCATTACACCGAGCACCCGGAAAGCGAGATCAAATACGTCCTGCGCGGCTGGCGCGAGGACGGCGCGCCGGCCGGCCACGATATCACTTACAAAGACGTTCACATCCGCAGCGTCGCCACCAACATCCGCGACTGGAGCGGCGGCACGATCAAACACGGCAATTCGATCTTCGTGTTCGAGGTCGGCAGCCTGTGCGTCGCGCATCTCGGCCATCTGCATCACACGCTCACGCAGCAGCAACTCGACGAGATCGGCGGCGTCGACGTGGTGCTGGCGCCGGTCGACGGCAGCTTCACGCTCGATCTCGACGGCATGATGGAGGTTCTGCAGGCGCTCAAGGCGCCGCTCGTGATCCCGATGCACTATTTCAGCCGCTTCACGCTCGAGCGCTTTCTCGAGCGGGCGCGCGCGTCCTATGCGGTCGAATTCAGCGAGACGCCCTCGCTGGTCGTCTCGCGTGCGACGCTGCCGAGCACCCCGAAGGTGCTTGTGCTGCCCGGCCATTAGAGCGATCCCGCCGGATCAGCGCGATCCGCAAAAGTGGATGCCGGCTTGGCGCAAGATCGCGCTCTAACTCAAACTGGCGCATGATCTTGTCGACGAACCGCTTGCACTTCGCCGGATCATGCGCGCGCGATCCGCAAAGGCGGACATCGATTTTACGCAAAATCGCGCTGTAAGCCTTACGTGGGGCGGAGCAGGGTTCGCAGCCGCATCGCCAGCACGAGCCCGCCGAGCGCGATCGCGGAGAACAGGATCGGGGCGCTCGGCCAGCCCCACCGCTGGACCCAGGCGCCGAGTACGGCGGGGCCGAGCAGTTGTCCGAGATTGCTCGCCTGCATCACGAGCCCAAGCGTCGTGCCGTGCAGCGCCGCGCTCGGCGCAAGGTGTGGGCTCGCGGCGAAGATCGAGGCCGGGACGAGGCCGGTCACCGCGAGCGTGATCGACGCGAGGCCGGCGACCACCGGCAGAGGCAGAGAGCCCGCGAAAATTCCCCAGGCGCAGAGGCCGAGGGTGGCGAAGCCGGCGGCGACCACGGCCCACAGGGGAATCCCCAGTCGCAGCGCCAGCCCGGCAAAGAGATTGCCCAGTCCGTTGGCGACCACCGTCGCTGCGGCGATCGCGCCCGCCTGGGCAACTGACAGTCCGAGCCGCTCGACCAGCAGGGTCGGCAGCAGGCCGGTCAGCGCAAAGTATTGCAGCGTGTAGATTCCGAACGTCGCGGCGGCGAGGCGCGGACCGGGTGCGGAGAGCACGTCCACGATGCCGGCGGGCGCGCTCGGCGCCTCGGCACTTGCCTCGAATGGCGTGCGCGGCACGGCGTACCACACGACGAACGCATAAGCGGCCGCGAGGACGCCGTTGACGAGCCACAGGCCCTGCCAGCCGAATGTCATCAGCGACGGGCCGGCCAGCATCATGACGGCCGAGCCGGCCGGCATGTAGATGCTCCAGCAGACGAGGGCGAGCTCACGGTCGCGCGGCGCTGCGAGCGCCCGGATGAGGGTGGGGGCGGCGACCACGAGGCC
>CAYVBN010000529.1:0-4684 GCA_964449645.1 uncultured Hyphomicrobiales bacterium | reverse complement strand
CGACGTCACGCCGCGCTACTGTGAGGCCGATCCGTTCGAGGGCGGCAAGCAGGCGGTCGCCGAAGCCTGGCGCAACCTCACGGCGGTCGGCGCGCGCCCGCTCGCCGTTACCGACAACCTCAACTTCGGCAATCCGGAGCGGCCGGAGATCATGGGCCAGCTCGTCGGCTGCATCCGCGGCATCGGCGAGGCCTGCCGGGCGCTCGACTTCCCGGTCGTCTCGGGCAACGTCTCGCTCTACAACGAGACCAACGGACGGGCGATCCTGCCGACACCGACGATCGGCGCGGTCGGTGTGGTCGACGATTTCACAACATCTGCGACCATCGCCTTCAAGGCGGCCGGCGAGGCCGTCCTGCTGGTCGGCGACACGCAGGGCTGGCTCGGGCAGTCGCTCTATCTGCGCGACATCTGCGGGCGCGAGGAGGGGGCCCCGCCGCCGGTCGATCTCGCGGTCGAGCGCCGCAACGGCGATTTCGTGCGTGCCCTGGTGACTGAGGGGGCCGTCACCGCCGTGCACGATCTTTCCGACGGCGGGCTGCTCGTTGCGCTTGCCGAGATGGCGATGGCGTCCGGCATCGGCGCCGAGCTCGCCGCTGCGCCCTCGGAGATCCCGGCGCACGCGTTCTGGTTCGGCGAGGATCAGGCCCGCTATGTCGTCACGCTCCCGGCCGCCTGCGCGGCCGAGATCATGGCGCGGGCCGCTGCCGCGAACGTCCCGGTGCGCCGCCTCGGCACGACCGGCGGCGACATGCTGGCGCTTTCCGGCGAGCGTCCGACTCTGGTAAAGGCTCTCGCGGGGCGGTTCGAAGGCTGGTTGCCCGCCTACATGGCGGGCCGATCGTCCTGATCACGGAGGCCGGCATGCCGATGGATGCAAGCGAGATCGAGCGGCTGATCAAGGCGCGGATTCCCGACGCCGAGGTCAACATCCGCGATCTCGCCGGCGACGGCGATCATTACGCAGCAACGGTCGTGGCGGAATCCTTTCGCGGCAAGTCGCGGGTGCAGCAGCATCAACTCGTCTACGAAGCCCTGCGTGGCGAGATGGGGGGCAAGCTGCATGCGCTGGCCCTGCAGACGAGCGCGCCCGAGCGGTAACGGGAGGTTGAAGCGGGCCGTCCGAGGCTTTGGCTGCAGGCGGCACTTGCGCTACATATATCCTGGGTCGGGCCCATCGGCGGCGCACGGCGATGCCGCGAAACAAGGATGAAATTCAATGGGAATCGAGCAATTCATCGCCAATGAGGTGAACTCGAACGACGTCGTGCTGTTCATGAAGGGCACGCCGCAGTTCCCGATGTGCGGCTTTTCCGGTCAGGTCGTGCAGATCCTCGATTACCTCGGCGTGCCGTACAAAGGGCTCAACGTGCTCGAGTCCGACGACCTGCGCCAAGGCATCAAGACCTATTCCAACTGGCCGACCATCCCGCAGCTCTACGTCAAGGGCGAGTTCGTCGGTGGCTGCGACATCATCCGCGAGATGTTCCAGGCCGGCGAGCTGCAGACCCTGTTCCGGGACAAGGGCGTGCCGGTGAAGGATGCCGCGCAGGCTTGAGGGCCGGACGACAAGGTTTTCGGCTTGAGGACCAGAGCCTGATCGTTTGCGGCCTGCGCAGACTTGCCGGGCCGGCTTTCCAATGACGGTGACGCGCCTATCGCGCCGTGCTAGTCGGCGCGGGGTGTCTTGACGCGCCCGAGGATGAGGAAGACCAGCGCCAGCACAATGGCGAGCCCGACCAGCGTCTGCGGCTGCAGGCCGTTCGCGAATTTCAGCACGTTATCGGCCACCGACGAAACGAACACGCCGGAATCCTGGCCGAGGATCAGATAGATCAGGATCAAAGCCAGGATCGTCAGGAAGCCTAGTTCGACGAACCGCCAGAGAAATTGCCGGGTTCGTTCGAGAAGCTCCATCATGGCTCGCCTCCTCGAGCAGGATCCCGGACCGCGAAACCGGGCCGTCGCGAGATCGTGCTCAGATCAAAGACGTGAGGGCGGCGCAGCGAACGAACGTCAAGTCTCCCCGCCGGATTTCCCGCCCCCGGAAGGGTGGGGAGGCGGACTCCCCACCCGAATCGAACAGGCTACGCAACGGGACAAACCAGCGCCGGTCAGGCGAGTTTGCGGTTCGAGAACAGCCACAGGATGATGCCGAGGGCGATCAGTCCGACGAGGCCGTTCGACCCAAGATCCTTCACGATTCCCATGATGTTGGCGACGACCGTGCCGAAGAACGGCAGATTGGCGCCGACCAGGAGGGCGCAGACGATGGCGAGCGCCAGCAACATCAGCCCGACCTCGGTCAACGCGCCGATCCAGTGTTTGACAGCCTGCAATCTATCCATGAGCAGTTCTCCCTAAGTGATCCCCGACGCACTTACGCAAACTGCTACCAGATTTAGAAAGCTGCTCCCGATTTCCCACTACATCAAGGCAGCACGAGCCAACCGGGCCGGGATATCCCCCGCAATCGCAACCGCGGGGCGCGGGTATGGGGAGTGGCGGCGATATGCAAAAAGGCCCGCGGCGCGGGCCGCGGGCCTTGTCGAATTCTGATCCGATGGGCCGCAGTTTTATGCGGCCGCATTTTCTACGGCGAACTGGTATCGGCTTCGCCGGAAAATGCCCTGCTCAGCGCGAATAATACTCGACCACCAGGTGCGGCTCCATCTGCTGCGGGTAGGGCACTTCGGTGATCTGCGGCACGCGCGTGAACTTCGCGGTCATCTTCGAGTGATCGACCTCGATGTAGTCGGGCACGTCGCGCTCGGCGAGCTGGGTCGCTTCGAGCACCACGGCGAGCTGCCGCGACTTGTCCTTCACCTCGACCACGTCACCCGCCTTGAGCCGGAAGCTCGGGATGTTGACGCGGCGGCCGTTCACCTTGACGTGGCCGTGGTTGATGAACTGACGCGCCGCGAACGGGGTCGCGACGAACTTGGCGCGGAAGACGACGGCATCGAGCCGGCGTTCCAGCAGGCCGATCAGGTTGGCGCCGGAATCGCCCTTCAGGCGGATCGCTTCCTGATAGATGGCGCGGAACTGCCGTTCCGAGATGTTGGCGTAATAGCCCTTGAGCTTCTGCTTGGCGCGGAGCTGGATGCCGTAGTCGGAGAGCTTGCCCTTGCGGCGCTGGCCGTGCTGGCCGGGGCCGTATTCGCGGCGGTTCACGGGGCTCTTCGGGCGGCCCCAGATGTTCTGGCCCATACGGCGATCGAGCTTGTACTTCGCCTCGTTGCGCTTGGTCATCGCGTCCTCAGGTCTCTCATGTTGGTTGGCGAGGAACCGCGCCCTCCTCTGTCCCGGACCGATCCGGAACCGACAGGTCCAACCCCGAGCGCCGGGGAGAACCACGGGTCGCGAAACGCCACGCGGGCCCCCAAAGGCCCGCGCGGCGCGGTGTTTCTAGGGGGAAAGCCCAGGCCTGTCAAATTGTGGCGGCGAGTGCCCCGATTCCGAAGCTCGGAATTCCTTGCGGGGGGTGATGCGAACTTCGAAGTCAAAAGGAACTAGCAAGTTTAGGACCTAGTGTGGCTTATGGATTTGAAGTTCCTTCAGAATTCGCTGCACGTTCTAGGAACTTCAACCCGCCACACTGGCGACCCGCCCGAGCCCGAGGTCGGCCAGGGCGGCCGCCAGCACCGGCGGGGGCAGGCGGCCGGAGGTGAAGACCGCCGCTCCCTCAGGCGGTTGGGCGCCTTTGCTCGGATGTCCCAGGAGCTCGACGACGCGGCGGGCGATGGCCGGGGCCGGATCGACGAAGGCGACCGGCCAGGGCGCGAGCCGCGTGAGCTGCGCGCTGAGCAGCGGATAGTGCGTGCAGGCGAGCACGACCGTGTCGGTGCGCTCGCCGGCGTTCTCGACGAAGCAGGGCGCGATCTCCGCCCGGATGACCTCTTCGTCGACCGGCTCGCCGCGCAGACTCGCTTCGGCCACGGCCGCGAGCCGTCCCGAACCGACGAGGGTCACGTCGCAGCCTTGGCCGAAATCGCGGATCAGCGCGTGGGTATATTCGCGCGCCACCGTCGCCCGGGTGCCGAGCACCGAGACCCGTTTCGTCTTCGAGGCGGCGCAGGCCGGCTTGATCGCCGGCACCGTGCCGACGAACGGAACGGAGAAGCGCGCGCGCAACTGCGGCAGCACCAGGGTGGAGGCCGTGTTGCAGGCGATGACCACGAGATCCGGGCGGTGGTCCGCGATCAGCCGCCCGAGCACCGTGAGCACGCGCGCGACGAGCTCGGCTTCGGCGTGCTCGCCATACGGAAAGAAAGCGTCGTCGGCCGCATAGACGAACTGCGCGTCGGGCCGCGCCTTGGCGATCTCGCGATAGACGGTCAGCCCGCCGAGCCCGGAGTCGAAGACGAGGATGCGGGGCGCCCCGGACAGCTTGCGGTCAGGCGAAGGCGCGGCCGTCATCGCGGCCTCATGCGTGTCCGAATACGCGCGTGAAGATCGTGTCGACGTGCTTGAGGTGGTAGGCGAGATCGAAATTCTCGGCGATCTCGTCGGCCGAGAGATGCTTGCGCACGTCGGGATCCGCCTGCAGGAAACCGAGAAAATCGCCTTCGCCGCGCCACACCTTCATGGCGTTGCGCTGGACGAGACGATAGGCCTCTTCGCGCGCCACGCCTTTCTGGGTGAGCGCGATCAGCACGCGCTGCGAGTGCACGAGCCCGCCGAG
>CAYVBN010000528.1:0-15522 GCA_964449645.1 uncultured Hyphomicrobiales bacterium | reverse complement strand
GCAGGCGGCCCTCGAACATGCGCGGATCGAGCTCGTAGGGCTCGCGATTGACGTCGACATAGCAGCGCGGGAAATGCGCCCGCATCAGTGGATGTCCGCGCGAGACCACGCCGGCGAGGAGCGCATCGACGAAGGAGTCCTCGGAACGCCGCAAGGTGGAGAGGTCGAGGCGGGCGGTCGCCAGGAACGAACGCGGATAGACGTTTCCGGAGTGCGGTGAATTGAACACGATCGGCCCGCGCCAGTGGGCTGGCTCGATGATCTCGAATGGCGGATCGAGTTCCTCGCGCAGATCGTCGGGACGATGCTCTGTCATGGCATGGGATGGCCTGTCTCGGGTGTCCGGCGAGCCTGCGCGGACCGGCGAACGCCGCCCCTCGCTGGTGGAAGTCCTTCGCAAGTGTTGCTCATTGTCAACGTCCGGCGGCAACTTGCCAAGATGGCTGGCGTCCCAACCCCGAAGTTCGCATAGCAGTGCCGCAGGCGTTGGCGAAATTCAGAATCGGGGCCGCGATGGTTCACCCCATGTTTACCCAAACTGCGGCTTATGAGATGTAGGTAGCTGACGTCGGATGTGGGTGAGGGTAGGGCCGGGCGCCATGCGTCGGATCCTGTCTGGGTGGTGCGAGTGAGTGCGGGCATGACCAAAATTCTCCTGGCCGAAGACGACACCGACATGCGGCGTTTCCTCGTGAAGGCCCTGCAGACCGCCGGTTTCGCGGTGACGTCCTACGACAACGGTCTCTCGGCCTATCAGCGGCTGCGTGAGGAGCCGTTCGAGCTCCTGCTCACCGACATTGTCATGCCGGAGATGGACGGTATCGAGCTGGCGCGCCGCGCCTCCGAGCTCGATCCCGACATCAAGATCATGTTCATCACCGGCTTCGCGGCGGTCGCGCTCAATCCGGATTCCTCGGCGCCCAAGCACGCCAAGGTGCTTTCGAAACCGTTCCACCTGCGTGAGCTCGTGAACGAAGTGCAGAAGATGCTGGCCGCCTGAACAGGCGCGCGAGGCGCCCGAGGCGCCCGATCACACGCAGTCAATCGCACGCAATCGAAGGCTTAAATCAAGGACATGGAACGGGGGCTTCGTGCGGTTTCGCACCGCCGCTTGCCGGCCCCTTTGCGAGCCGATATAGGAAGTGCCCCGACGACGGCATGGGCGCGTAGCTCAGCGGGAGAGCACTACGTTGACATCGTAGGGGTCACAGGTTCGATCCCTGTCGCGCCCACCATCGTTGGACACTCTATTTTCGGGTTTTCGGCAACGATTGACGGACCTTTCGTCCGTCCTTATGGTCCGCGCCGAATTCTGCAGAGAAACCCTGCCCGCCGCGCGGGCCCGAGGTCGAAATCATGAAAATCCGTAATTCTCTCAAGTCCCTGCGCGGCCGCCACCGCAACAATCAGTTGGTCCGCCGCAAGGGCCGGGTCTACGTCATCAACAAGACGCAGCGCCGGTTCAAAGCCCGCCAGGGGTGAGCTTGCCAGGGGTGAGGCCCAAGCCTCACGGCTCTTTGACGTCGAGCCACTTTGCGTGGCCCCTCCCGCGCCTTAGACTCCCCAGCATGAGTCCGCGATCGACCGTGCTTGCCTTGGCGTTCGGCCTCCTGGCCGCGGGGGCTTTGTGGCCGCAGGGCCTCTACGCCCAATCGACCAAGGAACCGCCGGCCAAGGAGCCGTCGACCAAGGACTGGGTCAGGCCGCCAGCCAAGCTGCCGCGCGTCCCGGACCATGCGCACGATCTCAACTTCCTGTTCGACGCCCTCAAGGCGGCCCCGGACGAGACCAGCGCAAAGGCGGTCGAGGATCGGATCTGGGCGCTGTGGGCCGCCTCCGGCAGCGACACCGCCTCGTTGCTGATGACCCGGGTCAAGAGCGCGGTCGATTCGAGCGACACCGACCTCGCCCTCAAGCTCCTCGACGTCGTGGTGCAGATCAAGCCCGACTATCTCGAAGGCTGGAACGAGCGCGCGACGCTCTACTACGCGAAGAAGGAATACGGCCGCGCGCTCACCGACATCGCCCAGGTGCTCAAGCGCGAGCCGCGCCACTTCGGCGCGCTCGCCGGTCTCGGCCTGATCATGCAGGACCTCGGCGACGACAAGCGCGCGCTCGACGCCTACCGTCGCGCGCTTGCGGTCCATCCGCATCTCAAGGGCATCGACGAGAAGGTGAAGTCGTTGACCGAGAAGGTCGAAGGCCGCGATATCTAGCGCCTGATCCGGCGAAGCCGGAACCGGTTCGCCGTCGAACCCCGATCCACGCCAAACTTGAAGCGCCTTCCGATCCACTCGGATCGGGAGAGGCGAAGCGGCGGCTGAGAACTCTCTCGATCACACGCGTGGCGCGGTCCGGACGCTGGCCCGGGACGAACGCCCTGAGGCTGTCTGTGGCGCATACCGGCGCCTTTGACGCGCCGCGCGCTCAATCCTCTCCGGCGTCGGAGCCCACGAAGGCAATGCGCACCATGTTGGTCGCGCCCGGCGTGCCGAGCGGAACGCCGGCCACGATGATGATGCGCTGGCCCGAACGCGCGAACCCGTCCTTGAAGGCGAGACGGCAGGCGCGGTCCACCATGTCGTCCTGGTCGCGCGCGTCTTCCGCCACGATGCAGTGAACGCCCCAGACGAGCGCGAGCTTGCGGCCGGTCGAGATGTTGGGCGAGATCGCCACGATCAGCGGCTTGGGCCGTTCGCGCGCGACGCGCAGCGCCGTCATGCCGGATGACGTCCAGCAGACGATCGCCGACAGATCGAGCGTCTCGGCGATCTGGCGCGCGGCCGCGGCGATCGCGTCGGCGCCGGTCGCTTCCGGCTCGGTGCGCTGGGCGTGAATGATCGTCCGGTAGGTCGGGTCGCCCTCGACCTCGATGGCGATGCGGTCCATGGTCCGCACCGCCTCGACCGGATACTTGCCGGACGCGGACTCGGCCGAGAGCATCACGGCGTCGGCCCCCTCGTAGATCGCGGTCGCCACGTCGGAGACTTCGGCGCGCGTCGGCACCGGACTGGTGATCATCGATTCGAGCATCTGCGTCGCGACGACCACCGGCTTGCCGGCGCCGCGTGCCGAACGCGTCATCTGCTTCTGCAGGCTCGGGACCTTCTCGACCGGCAACTCGACGCCGAGGTCGCCGCGCGCCACCATCAGGGCATCGGTCGAATCCATGATGCCGGACAGGTGATACACCGCCTGCGGCTTCTCGATCTTGGCCATCACGGCCGCGCGTCCGCGCGTGATCTTCTTGGCTTCGGCGATGTCCTCCGGGCGCTGGATGAAGGAGAGCGCCACCCAGTCGATGCCGGCGTCCAGCGCGGCTTCGAGATCGGAGCGGTCCTTTTCGGTCATGGACGAGAACGGAATGGTCGTGTCCGGCAGGCTGACGCCCTTGCGCGCCGACAATTTGCCCCCGACCTCGACCTCCGCCACCGTCCGGTCCGGCGTGGTCTCCACCGCGACGAGCTGCACCTTCCCGTCGTCGAGCAGCAGGTGGTCGCCCGGCTTGACGGCGCTGAGGATTTCCGGATGGGGCAGGTAGACGCGCTGGGCGTTTCCGGCCGTCTGGTCGGCGTCGAGCGTGAACCGCGCGCCTTTCTCGAGCATCACCGAGTCCTGCTCGAAGGTGCCGATGCGCAGCTTCGGTCCCTGCAGATCGACCAGCACGCCGATCGGCCGGTCGTATTCCTGCTCGACCGAACGGATCGTGCGCACCAGCTCCCGCATCCGATCGGGCGACGTGTGGCTCATGTTGATGCGAAACACGTCGGCGCCGGCTTCGAACAGGCGGGCGATGACGGCGCGCTCCGAGGAGGCCGGCCCGAGGGTCGCGACGATCTTGGTGCGGCGCTGCCGTCTCATTTCGGGCGCCCCGACGACAGCGGCGAGGGAATCGGCGGCGGCGTCGCGCGCGGCGTAGAGAGCGAGGGGGCGAGCGACCGGGCGGGCGACTGATCGTTCGAATCGGTGAGCTGCACCGTCCAGGACTGCTGCTCGCCGGTATCGACCTCGAAGAACCCGGTGCGGTCGTAGCCGCGCGCCAGGCAATTGTCGGTGCCGCGGATGGTGAATTCCTTGTCGCGCGTGCACATGAAGGCCTGCCCCGACCATTCGCCGCCGCGATCGTAGTCGACCGCGTAGATGTAATAATAACGCGCGACGAGGGTGCCGCGGAGCAGGGTCTCGCAACTGCGTGAAGAGAGATTCCACCAGCCTTCGGTGGTCCAGCCCTCGCTGTCCTTGTAGCCGACCGCCACGCCCACCCGGCTCGAGGTGTTGTTGCACAGGCGGAAGTCGGCGAGCGCGGGTCCGCCGAATGCGGCCAGCAGGACTGCGGCCGCGGCGGCGCGCACCGCGAAAGCCAAAAAGGCCGTCGGCCTCGTCCCTTCGGCGCGTGGCGGCATCGTGGTCAATGTGTGCTGGCCCATCCCCGGAGCGCGAGATTCGCGTGATGCGTCAAGGTCTGTCAACGAGGATGGCACGGAAATCGTTGACGTTCGTATAGGTCGGTCCCGGCGTCAGGAGATCGCCGAGCCGGGCGAAAAACCCGGTGGAATCGTTGTTGGCGAGAAAGGCGGCGGGATCGAGGCCGCGTTTGCGCGCGCGCGAAGTGGTATTGCCGTCCGCGAAAGCGCCTGCCGGATCGTCGGCGCTCCCGCCGCCGCCGTCGGTTCCATCGGTGTCGGCGGCGAGTGCCGCAAGGCCATGCGTCCCCTCGAGCGCAACCGCCGCCGCGAGCGCGTATTCCTGGTTCGGGCCGCCGCGCCCGCGGCCGCGCAACGTCACCGTCAGCTCGCCTCCGGACAAGAGCACGGCCCGACGTCCCTCCTGCTGCAGCTTCCGCGCACGGTTTACGTGCTCGGCGGCGACCTCGCGCGCTTCGCCTTCGAGCCGGTCGCCCAGATAGATGCAGTCGTAGCCGGCGGCGCGCACGGCCGCCTCGGCCGCCGCGAAGGCGTCGGCGGGGCGGCCGACGAGGCGGAATTCGCTGTGCGCGAAGGCCGGATCGCCCGGCTTCGGCGTTTCGTTCGCCGGATCCGCCAGCGCGCGCGTAACCGGGCCGGGAAGATCGAGACGATAGCGCGCGACGATGTCGCGGGCGTCGGCCAGCGTCGAGGGATCGGGCACGGTCGGGCCCGAGCCGATGATCGCCGGATCGTCGCCCGGAACGTCGGAGATCGCGAGCGTCAGGACGCGGGCCGGGAACGCCTCTACGGCGAGGCGTCCGCCCTTGATGCGCGAGAGATGCTTGCGCACCGTGTTGATCTCGTCGATGGCGGCGCCGGAGCGCAGCAAGGTCCGGGTGACCGCCTGCTTCTCGCCGAGCGCGAGGCCGGCCGCCGGCGCGATCCAGTTGGCCGAGGCGCCGCCCGACAGCAGCACCAGGACGAGATCGTCGGGCTTTGCCTGATGGGCGAGCGCAAGCGCCTTCTCGGCGGCGATGGCGCTCGTTTCGTCCGGCACCGGATGGCCCGCCTCGAGCAGTTCGATGCGGCGGGTCGGCCGTCCATAGCCGTGCCGCGTCACCGCCGCGCCGACGAGGCGCTCCGGCGGCAGCTTGAGGCGATCGAGATAGTGCGCTTCGGCGACCTCCGTCATCGCTCCGGCCGCCTTGCCGGCCGCCAGCACGATCAGGCGCCCGGGAGGCGGGTCAGGCAGGTGTCCGGGCAGGCAGGCGGCCGGATGCGCCGCCGCCACCGCCGTCTCGAACAGGCTGATGAGGAAATCGCGCGCCTTACTCATCTTCGTGGGTTCGGTCCTTCCTGCGGGTTCGATGCTACCGGGCGCGCCTGCTGCCTGCATCCCAGTCGGTATAATGCGAAAACGTGAACCCTTTCAGGGAAATCGCCACGGCGGTGCGCGCCCGCTCAGCGCACCAGGCCGTCCATGCCGCAGGGAGTGAAGGCCCCGGAGTGAAGGCCCGGCAGGATGGAAAGGCGCCGCAGGTGCCATTATGTTCCGGACGACACTGGAGGATTGGCCATGGCCCTTGACGATCGCACGCGCGTCGAACTCGAAGCGGCGGTGCTTCGGCGCCTGATCGAGCACCTGCGCAACCGCACGGACGTGCAGAACATCGATCTCATGAACCTCGCCGGCTTCTGCCGGAACTGCCTCTCCAACTGGATGAAGGACGCGGCGGATGCCCGCGGTGTCGCCCTCACCAAGGAGGAGAGTCGCGAGGCGATCTACGGGATGCCGTACGAGGAGTGGAAGTCGAAATATCAGCGCGAGGCGTCGGCGGAACAGCAGAAGGCCTTCGAGAAGGCCGCGAATCGCCACTGAATTTCCCTTCCGCGGGCGCGTGCGGACGGCGCTGTGGATGACGCGTTCGGCGCCTTGACGTACACCCCCTAACTTCCGAAAGCTGCCACCACGTTTTCGGCCGCGCGCGGATGACCCGGGCGCGGCCGCGTTGTCGGTCGCTCCATCGGCAGTGTCGTCCGCATCGGACGCGCTGTCGTCGGAGATCAGCGCAAGGAGTATCCATGCCCGCCACTGCAGCCGCCGAAAACGTCTCGGAGGACATCGCCCGCGAGCAGTCTGCGACCCGCTTTGCCAAGGACCAGCTCAAGGCTTTCGTCGAGCGCATCGAGCGCCTTGAAGAGGAAAAGAAGGCAATCGCCGACGATATCCGCGACGTCTATGCGGAAGCCAAAGGGAACGGATACGACGTCAAGGCGCTCCGCGCCGTGATTCGGCTGCGCAAGCAGGACAAGGACGAACGCCAAGAGCAGGAGGCGATCCTCGAAACCTACCTGCACGCGCTCGGCATGATCTGACCGCCCGCTCGCGCGGCCGCGGCGTACGTCGCCCGCTGCGCGCGAATCAGGCCGCTCGGCCGTTGGCGGTCTGCGAGTGCTGGCCGCCGGGTTCGGAGATGCCGCAGATGGCCTGACCGGCCGCCGAGGCGCCCTCGACGATGGCGATGTCGCCCAGCGACACGATGCCAACCAGGCGCTTGTTGCGGTCGAGGACGGGCAGGCGGCGGACCTTGATGTCGCTCATGTTCTGGACGACGTCGTCGATCTCGTCGTCGTCGAAGCAGTAGAGCACTTCCGAGCTCATGACGTCGCGCACAAGCGTGTCGGGCGAGCAGCCCTGCGCCACGCCGCGCACCGCGATGTCGCGGTCGGTGATCATGCCGACGAGGCGGTCGTTTTCGGTGACGGGCAGAATGCCAGCATCGATCTCGCCCATTTTGCGCGCCGCCTGTTGAAGGGTGTCGTTCGGCTTCACGAGCTGGACGTCCGGCGTCATGGCTTCGCTGATTTTCATCGGAACATCTCCCTGGTGAGCAGCTAAGGAAAGAAGCCGTCTCGAAGCGGACGCTGTCGTGAGCCGGTCGTGGAAATGATCGCGCGCGAAATCGCTCCGTCCACGAGCGTGCGCCGCTTCATCGGAAAACGCCGGCTGTGCAACGCGGTTCCTCCCGGCGATGGCGAATCATGGACGTATGCGGCCGATCCGCAGGCAGCGCGCGTTACCACAGCGCGCATGCGTTCTCCGCGCTTGCGACCAGCGCGGAGAAAATCATGCCGGCGCTGCCCTGCAGCACGGGGAGGAACCCGGCTCCGATTGTGGCGTTCTGCTCTTTGGCGCGGTCGGAACGCGCCCATCGGAGACGGCCATGTGGAGACGCGCTGCCGCATTGGCTTCGGCGGCTGTGACGTGTGCGGCCTTGGCGTCCTCGGCCTCCGCGCACGATTCCTGGATCAATCGCGGGGCATATCGCAATTCCGTCGGCGAATGGTGCTGCGGGGAGAACGATTGCGAATCTCCGTCGCAGGTCACCACCAATGGGCGCGGATGGGTCGTCAACGGGAGCGAGTTCGTCCCCTACGAGGAAGCAAGCCCGAGCCCCGACGGAAAGGTCTGGATCTGCCGCCGGCCCGACAAGACGCGGCGCTGCGTCTTCGGCCCGCCGCCCGGATCGTAAGGCGCCCGTAAATTCGCGCGTTCGTCGTCCGCGCGTCGTTCATCCGGTTCATGGCGCGCGGGATCGCGTGCTCACGCGCGGGTCACGTCTCGTCCTCGGGCTCGCGCGCCGGCATCTTGACGCGCACCTTCGTGGCGGTCGGACCGGTGTCGCCCATGCCCTCCACGTAGTAGACCTCGTCCCCGCGCTTGAGCATATCGAAGTCTCCGGCGATGACGCTGTTGCGGTGGAAATAGAGCAGGCCCCCGCCGTTGGTGAGCAGGAATCCGAAGTCCTCGCCGGGGGTGAGTTCCGCGACCTGCCCGAGGTGCTGGTTCTCCGCGTCGTGCAGCGGCTCCTTGGTCCGGCCTTGGCGCTGGTTCTTGAATTCGATCAACTGGTCTTCGGCGATCCGGAAGGCCTCGTTGATGGCGTTGTGCAGGTCGGGTGTCTGGAATTTCTGCTGCAGCAGATCCGGTTCGTGGCTGACGACGAGATCGCTGTGGCCTGGCACGCCGAGCTCGATGCGCACCACCGGTGGAATGGTGCCGGTGCTGTTGTTGGCCCGCTGGTCGACGCGGACCCGACAGGCCGTCAGCCGATTGTAAATGCGCTCGAGCTTGGCGACGCGGCTGCGAATCTCGTTCTCGGCCCAGTCCGAATGTTCCGTATTGTGAAAGGCAATCTCGATCGGCACCTGCATGGCGGCGTTCCATTTTGCTCCGGAAGTCCAACGCACCGCGGTTCCGTTGGTTTCGGCGATGACGCGGGCCCATGCAGGTCTTTGCGAACCGGCCGAACGTCAGCCCCGTGCCTTGCCGGATGCATGGCGCGGGCCGAGGCTGCGCCGCAGCGCGGTTTTCAGATCCGTCGGCCGGCCGTGTTTTTTCAGGAGGTCGCGGAACGCTTCGTCGGCGAGCTCCTGGAAATCCTTCATGCTGTCGTGCGCGAGGAGATCGAGCGCCTGCCAGGTCGCCGCGTCGAACGCGACCAGTTTGCGCCGCTCCGGCGCGGCCTCATCAGCCGTTGACGCGCGGTCCGTCCGGCCGGAGCCGCGCGGCTGATGCGTCGCGCGCGGCGGTCGGCGCGGCGCGGCGGCCGAAGGCTTGGATCTGCGGCGGGCGGTCGGCGGCATCGGGTTCCTCCGCCGGTCCTGGGGCGCGTCGGCGCATTGCGGTGGCGGCAGGATGAGGACGCCGGATCAACAGGCGGCTGCCCGTCGGGGTTCCGCCCGGACGGGTCGAGGCCGTTACTGCAGGAAGGCGGTGCGGCCGACGAAGCTGACCGTCGAGAGGAACACCACGGCATTGCCGGTGAAATGACCGGTCTCCATGCCGAGATTGGGATCGAAGGAGAAGCTCATTGCGACGGTGCTCGACGGCTTGTCGAGCAGGGGACGCAGTTGGAGGTAGTTCGGGGTCCCCCACAGCGTCGCCGTCATGAAGTTCTGCACGTCCGGCGTCATGACGAGGGCGCGCAGCCACGGATCGTCGTAGCGCTGGCCGACGTGGACCGGCACCGAGACCGACACGCTATGCGCCGCACCCGGCGCTCGCTTGGCGACGCGGGTCAGCGCCGGGGTCCCGGCCATCGCCAGATTGGTCACGCTTGCGGCGCTGCTCTCGGCGGGGGCCGCATAGGCGAGCGCAACGTCCGCAGACGCATGATCGCCGGGGTTGAGGATGGGCGGCAGCGCGCTCCTCGGCGCGATGCTCGCGGTCGTTTCCGACCGGCCGGCCCGGCTGGCGAGGCTGCGGAGCGCCGCGGCGCGCTCAGGATCCGGCGACGTCGCACGCGCGTCGCCCGCATTGGCGCCCTCGTGCCACAGGCCGCGCGCCGCGATGACGTCGTTCGACGAGGGGCCGGTCCGGGCCGGATCCATCGCGACCGATGGGCGCGCGAGCGGGACCGGGGTCGACGAGGCCGAAGCGAGCTGGAAGCCCGACGAGCGCTCGGCCGCCGCCGTCTCGACCGTCTTGGCCTCGGCGGTCTTTGTCTCGGCGGTCTTGGTCTCGATCGCCTTGGGTGTCGCGCGTGTATTCCGCGCGGCGCTGCGGCTGGGGGCCGCCGGCTTGCGCGCCTCGTCCGCGTCGGCCTCTTCGTCGTTGTCCTTGCCGAACTTGAACAGCGAGGCCAGCAGATTGCGCGCGGGCTGCGCCGCGGAGGCGATGCCCGCGGTGCTGGCCGCCTCGCGCGAGGCCGCGCCCAGGGTGGCGCCCCGCTTCTGGATATCCGCCAGGGCGAGGGCGTAGCCGGAGAGCGGACGGCCGTCGGACGGGATGTGCACGGTGCGGCCGTCCGGGAAGACGCGCACGAGCTGCTCGCGCGTCATGCGCGGCCAATGCCGCACGCCCCCGGTGTCGAGGTGGACGAACGGCGAGCCCGAGGTCGGGTAATAGCCGACGCCGCCGCGCTGCAGCCGCAGGCCGGCTACACGGATCTGCTCGAGCGGCACTCCCGGGATGTTGACGTCCATCGCCTTGCCGAGGGTGTGCTGGCTGAATTTCGCGACGCCGCTGCTGCGCCGGCGGAGCATCGAGTTGGTCTGCGGCGAACGATAGCCGCACACGATGTCGATGGGTTTCTTGGCATCGACCTCGCGCGACACCTCCCAGACGAGGTCGATGAGGTGCGGGTCCATCTTGGTCTGTTCCTGCTTGCGCCAGTCGCGCAGGAACCAGTTGATCTTCTTGAGCGCGTCCTCGTCATAGCGCCCGTCACGCTTGTACGTAATGGTGATGTCTTCGTTGGTGTGGAGGTGGTGCATCGAGATCGTGCGGGTGTCGCCGTCGGCAACGGCGTCCTGCAGCGACTCGCAACTGACGAAGAGCAGAATTGCGATAAGGCCGAAACACCGCCCCGCGCGCGCCGGGCTCGTGGATGACAGCATGTTGCGCGCGGTCTCAAACGGCACGTTCGATCTCACCTCAAGACGGGCGTTGTACATGCAGCTTCGCCGCCGCAGCCGCGGGCGGGAAGGCTAACGCAGTCTTCTCGGGATCGGTTAACGCGCGCTTTAGCGTCCCCCGTCCCCCACCAGAATCAAAGGGGTAGCGATCGAGTATGGCAAAAACGTGCCGCCCTCGCGAGAGGGCGGCTGTAAAAACCCGAGAGGTAATAAGGGATTAAGCAGGAGGGATCGGCCACAGGGCCGATCCCTGTCTCAGCGGAACAGCCCGAAGAAGAAACCGCCCGCCGACGTGACCGGCCGCGACAGCGCTGCCGGCGGCGTCATGCGGAACACCGGCGGACGCGCGCTCGCTTCGCGCCGGCGCTCGACCGGAATGTCGGCCACGCGCCGCTCGTCGCCGCGCAGCACCGCGAGGATGCGTGAATCGCGGCCATAGATGTCCTCGCGAATCTGCAGCTTGCCGGCGTCGTCGACGAACGCCGTCTGATAGGTGAGGTGGACCGGAATGGGCGTGCGGAACGTGATGTTGCGCTCCTCGCTGCCGAACATCCGGTGCAGCCGCTCGGCCGTGTAGCCGTCGGTCGGGTTGGCGATCGACAGCAGGACTTCGCCGTATTTGAGCGGGTCCTGCACCCGCATGCAGCCGTGGCTGTAGGCGCGCTTGTCTTTCGCGAACAGATACTTGTCCGGCGTATCGTGTTGATAGACGAGGAACTTGTTGGGGAAATTGAAGCGGATGCGTCCGAGCGCGTTGCGGTCGCCGGGCGGCTGATAGATGTGGATGGTGCCGTCGCGGTTCTGCGTCACCTTGAGGCCGATGCGCTCGAGCGCATTGGGGTCCTGCTGCAGCGCCGGCAGATATTCGTTCTGCACGATCGACGGCGGCACGTTCCAGGTCGGATTGACCGTGATGTACTTCATCGTCTCGGTGAGCAGCGGCGTCGGCATCGACGGCTTGCCGATGACGATCTTGGTGCTCCACACGGTCTTGCCGTTGTCCACGACCTTGAGCGTGTAATCCGGCAGATTGACCATCACGTAGGCCTTGCCGAGGTCGCGCGGCAGCCAGCGCCAGCGCTCCATGTTGGCGATGATGATGTCGGCCTCGCGGTCGCGCCGCGGACCATTGAGCGCCGCGATGGTCGAGGTGCCCAGAAGACCGTCAGCCGAGAGTCCGTGCTGGCGCTGAAATTTCCTGACAGCGTCGGAAAGGGCCTTGTCGTAGGTCGTGTCGGCGGAATCCCCTTCGACTCCGAGCCGCTTGCGCAGTTCCGGAACGCGCTCGTCGTGCATGCCGACCCTGAGCAGCGGGCCGCTGTCGATGCGCATGAGATTGGTCTCGCCGCGCTGAGCCCGAACTTCCGCGAGCTTCGCCTTCAGCGCCTTGTAGCCGGGCTGCGGCGGGTTGTAGCCGTCGAGCGCGGCGGCGACGTCCTTGGCGTTCGCCATATTGGCGAGGATGTCGGCCGGGTCGGGCGCTTCCAGGTTGTAGGAGATGTCCGAGCTGATGCGCGTGTAGTGCACCTGACCGATCTGGGCGTGCCGCGCGTAGGTCAGCACGGAGGCCGTCAGCTTGAGCTCGGCATCGGCGAGCGCGTCCGGGCTCGCGGCCGCCTTGAAATCCGGCGTCGGATAATCGGCGGGATCGAGCCCGTCCGCATCGACGCCCTTGAGATAGGAGATGGCGGCGGCGGCGCGCGGCGACTGCGCGCCTTTCTCGACCCACAGCGGCGCATAGCCGCGGTCGCGGTAGAACGCTTCGACGGCCGTGCGCTCGTTCTTGCGGCCGAACAGCCGCTCGATCCGGCCGCTCAGGACATCGTGCAGCTTTTCGGCGACGGGCCGGTCTTCCGCCGACAGGTCGGCGGCGTAGATCGACGTCGGCTGCTCCGTGGCGGCCGGCGCATCGGCCGTTGCGGGCGTGGATGACGGCGCAGCGGTCGCGGCCGGCGTGCTGGTGGCGGGCATGGACGACGGCGCGTCCGCGGTTGCAGCCGGCGCAACGCTGGGCTCGCCGGGAGTCGTCACGGCAGGTGCGGAAGCCGCAGACGCGGGGGCAGCAGGCGTGGAAGCCGTAGGTGCCGAGACAGCAGGCGCGGCGGCGTTCGCCGTCGCATCGTCGGCCTTGGGCGCCGCGGCGGCGTCGGACTTGGCGGCATCGGACCCGGCCGCGGTCGGCTTGGAGTCATCCGATTTGGCCGCGTCCGACTTCGCATCTTCGGATTTGGCCTCATCCGACTTGGTCGCGCTGTCTTCCGGTTTGGCGGCGGCTGCGGGCCGCGACTCCGTGCTGGCCGGCGCTGCGGATGCGTCCGGCGCCGTGGCCGTCGGCACGGATCCGATATCGGCTGCCGTCGGCGGGGGCACGTTGGCCGGCTCCGGAATCGGCACGGCGGCCTCGATCGCATCCTGCGGGTCGCCCGCCTGGGCCGTCGCCGCAGTCAAGACCAGAAGGAGAGCGGTCGACGCCAGCATGCGATCGAAACGGAGTCCCATAGACAGTCCCTTTCTCGGTGGTGATATCGCCGTCGGAAAACGCCTCGTGGTCCGTCCGCTCGCTTCCCTCAGGGCGTACGCATCGCCAGTATCTGCTGCAACATCGTCTAGAATTGGACCCCGCTTTATTTAACGTACGAGGCCTTCCGATCGATTGATCTTTGGTCGGGCTCACGTGATTTTGTCGCACTGTCACCCACTTGCCACGCATCGTGCTCGGCACCGTCGGGCGTGATCGACAGGCCGAGTCCTTCGAGCTTGCGATAGAGCGTCGAACGCCCGATTCGCAGGCACCGCGCGGCCTCCGACATTCTCCCGCCGCAGTGCGCGACAGCAAACCGGATCGCGGCCGCTTCGATCTCGGCCAGCGATCGGATGTCACCCTCGGGGCCCACCAGGCTCAGGCTCTCGGCCGTGGCCAACGGGTGATTCGGTTCCATGATACCAGGGACGAGGCCCGCCGCGGCGCCATCGTCGATGACGAGCGGCAGACCCTCGACGGTCCTTCCGGTGCAGGCCGGTGGATTTTTCGCATCCGCGGACAACTCGCCGAGCTCGGACGGCCCGATCTCCTCGCCATCCGCCCGCGCGACCGCGCGCAGAACGAGGCTTTCGAGCTCCGCGACATTGCCGGGCCAGAGGTAAGCCTGCAGTCTCGCCAGCGCCGCCGGCGTCACGATGTGCACGCGTTTTCCTTGCTGGGCCGCGAAACGGGCCACGAATTGGCGAACCAGAGCGGGCACGTCCTCGGCGCGTTCGCGCAAGGGCGGGAGCCAGAGAGGCGTGGCCTGCAACCAGTAAAACAGATCTTCGCGAAATCGTCCGGCCTTTACCTCGTCGAGCAGATTGCGACAGGTCGCCGCGATGACGCGCACGTCAATACGCATCGTCCGCCGCGCACCGGCCGGCGCGACCTCGCCGTGCTGAAGCACGTGCAGAAGCTTGGTCTGCATCTCGGACGAGAGTCGGTCGACGCCGCCCAGGTAGAGCGTCCCGCCGTCGGCTTCGACCAACTTGCCCACGCGCCGCGCGAGCGCTGCGACGCGCCCACGCTCGTGCCGGCCGAACAGGATCGGCTCGATCAGGTGTGGCGGGACGGCGCGAAGATCGAGCGACACGAACGGCCTCGTCCGCCGCGGCCCGCTGTGGTGGATGGCGCGCGCGAGCAGCGCCCTGCCGGTGCCCGGTTCGCCCTCGATCAGGATGGGAAGCGACGTGCCGGCCGCCTTGTCGGCGGCGTGCACCACCGCGCGCATGCGCGTGCTGCGGGCGACGAGACTCGCCAGATTGGGGATGCCGGGGTCGAGACGCGCAAGCTCGCGCTCGAGCGCGCGGCGCGCGAGCGCATTGGCGAGGGAGACTTGCAGGCGTTCGAGACCGACCGGCTTGACGATGAAATCCGCTGCGCCGGCCCGCATGGCGGACATGACGGCGTCGATGTTGCCGGGCGCGGCCGCCACGATGATCGGCGCCTCGACGCCCGAGTCGCGGAGCTTTCCGAGGACGCCGAGGCCGTCGAGGTCCGGCATCACCAGGTCGAGCACGACGCAGTCGATCGTCAATCCTTCGGCGCCGGTCAGAACGCGCACGGTCTCGTCGCCGCCGGACGCGGTGATGGTTTCGTATCCGAGCCGGTTCGCGGCGGCCGCGAGCAGCCGGCGCTGTAGCGGGTCGTCGTCGACGATCAGAATACGCTCGGCCATTCGGTGAAATCCGCACGCGTGCCCCGAACCCGAAGGTCGCACAACCGTACGGGACACCGGACATGTTTCGAATCGGGACACTGTCGCCGAAGCGCCTTAAGGCGATGTTAAGCCCTGCGGATCGGCGCCCGCTCGGGGACGGCCGGCCGCGATTGGGCGCCGGCGATTGGCTTGCGGTCGTCGACGCCCCATATTCGAGGCTTGAAACGACCGGGCACGGCCATGCGTTCGCCACACCGCCCGTTTGCGATGAATGTTCCCGGGGTTCGCCCGGCTCACGATCAGAAAGGCCGCATCTCCATGCCCGCTCGTTCCCGGACCGCCACCAAATCCCTTCCAAAGCGCGGACAGCCGGCGCGGACGAGACGGAAAGCGGCGAGCCCGGCGCGGAAATCGACACGCGCCACATCCGCGGTCTCGCTGGGCGCCTTGCCGGAATGGAATCTGAGCGATCTCTATGCGTCGATCGACGCCCCGGAGGTGAAACGCGATCT
>CAYVBN010000527.1:0-3282 GCA_964449645.1 uncultured Hyphomicrobiales bacterium | reverse complement strand
CATGGCGCCGCCCTGGCGGCGGCCCGCTCGCGCTCCCGCGCCTCGGCGAGGCCGCCGATCATGTAGAGCGAGCTTTCCGCCCAGTCGTCGGCCTCGCCGTCGAGGATGGCGCGGCATCCGGCGAGCGTCTCGGCGATCTCGACCGTGCGGCCTTGCTTGCCGGTAAAGGCGACCGTGACCATGAAAGGCTGGGTCAGAAAGCGCATCAGACGCCGCGCCCGCTTGACCGCCTGGCGATCGGCGGCGCTGAGCTCCTCGATGCCGAGCAGCGCAATGATCTCCTGCAGATCACGATAATGCGCGATCGTTTTACGCACCTCCTGGGCGATCCGGTAATGCGCCTCGCCGAGGAGACGCGGATCGAGCAGCGTCGACGTCGAGGCCAAGGGATCGACCGCCGGATACATGGCCTCGCTTGCCATCTCGCGCGACAGCACGATCGAGGAATCGAGATGGCTGAAGATCTCGGCGACGGCCGGGTCGGTGAAATCGTCGGCCGGGACGTAGACGGCCTGGATCGACGTGATGGCCGCGCCGGCGACCGACGCGATACGCTCCTCCAGTTCGGCGATCTCGCTGGCGAGCGGCGGGGGGTAGCCGTCGCGGGGCGGCCGCCGGCCCGGCCGACCCGAGACCTCGCCGCCCGCCTGCACCAGGCGATACACGGTGTCGATCAGCAGCAGCACGTTTTCGTGCTGCTCGTCGCGGAAATGCTCGGCGATGGTCAGCGCGGTGAGGCCTGCACGCCAGCGCGCCCCCGGCGGCTCATTCATTTGCCCGAACACGAGCGCCGTGCGCGCCAGAACGCCCGACTGCTTCAGTTCGAGCAGGAGTTCGTGGCCCTCGCGCGAGCGCTCCCCGATGCCAGCGAATACGGAGATTCCGGAGTGACGTTCGACCGTCGTGCGGATCAGCTCCATGATCAGCACGGTCTTGCCGACGCCGGCGCCGCCGAACATCGCCGCCTTGCCGCCTTTGACGAGCGGTGCCAGCAGATCGATGACCTTGATGCCGGTGTGGAAGATCTCTTGCCCGGCGCCGAGCCGATCGAGCGCCGGCGCCGACGCGTGGATCGGACGATAAGGCGTACCGGCCGGCAATGCCGGACCGCGGTCGGCAGGCTCGCCCACGGCATTGAGCAGCCGCCCAAGCACGGCGTCGCCGACGGGCACGCGGATCGGAACGCCCATGGCCCGCGCAGACCCTCCGCGGCTCAAGCCCGCGGTATTATCCAGCGCGACGGCGCGCACCGTCTCGGAATCAAGATGCTGCTGGACCTCGGCGACAAGCGGCGCGCCTTCATCGCGCGCAATCGCGATGCCCTCATTGATCGCGGGCAACGCGCCGGCGGCGAACCGGATATCGACGACGGAGCCGTGGATGGCGGTGAGGTGTCCTGAGAGCCGGGCGTCATGGGAAGGGTCCGCCATCGGGCACCTGCTTTCTCGCTCCCCGCTTTCTCCGTCCGCGCAGCCCAGCCTTTCGCGGCCCGCCCGGAACCACCAAACGACCGGATTGCGACAGCGCCGCGCGTGAACGGAAGTCGGCGCTTGAAGCCGAAAACCGCGTCATCGCGGAAAGAAACGCGTTCATCGCCTGTGCAATCCGACTATTCATCAGGACTACGTCTGGATTTCATTTGAAGCACGCCCGGCCCTCGGCCCGCTTGATCAACGTCAAGCTCTTCCCGTCGGAGCCCTGCGGTCAGCGCCGACCTGCTTTTCGTAATCCGCGGCCATCGCGGGTCCCGTCTGAGGCACCCGGCTCTTACTGATATGAATTCTGCAAACGAAGTCGCGGCCGGACGGCTGCGGACCCGCGGATCATCCATGTCCGACGGGAACGTCTCCGCCGCCCACCCGGGAACGCCGCGAAGCAACCAGAAGTGAAACCGGATGCTGGACGTTCGTCAGTCGGTTGTCGGCAGGACAGCGCCGGTTGCAGGCTGGTCAGCCAAGCGCCAGCGGTACTCCGGCAAGCGCAATGTGTCGATGATCTCCCGCCCGACGGCAAATCTTGCAAGCCCCGGGATGGCAAACGCGTTGACCACCTGATTGCGGAACCAGAGGCCCCATGCGGTCTTCGGCGCGAAAGCCCCGGCGAAACGCTCGGCGCCCGCCTGCTTGGTCTCGATATACGTCCGCAAGCAGGTCCCATACCGGCGGAACGCCTCCTCATGCCGCCCGTCCGCATTGGCAAGCTCGCCTGCGAGCACATAGGCCGCCGTCATCGCCAGTGCAGAGCCTTGCCCGGCCAGCAAAGAAACGCAAAACGCAGCGTCGCCCACGAGCGCGACCCGGCCACGCGACCAGCTTGGCATCCGGATTTGGCTCACCCTGTCGAAATAGAGCTCGGGCGCGTCGTCCAATGCATCCAGGATGCGCGGACACTCCCATCCGCCATCACCGTATCGGGTCCGCAGAACCTGTTTCTGACCTTCTGGCGTATCCGGCATGGCCGCGTTGCCGGTCGCAAAGACGAACAGAAACAGAGTCCGGTTGTGATGCAGGGTAAAGCGCCCCAGCATCCGTCCGGGCTGCCCGTACATGACATAGACGTCGTCATCGCGGCGGCGGTAGTTCTCCACCTCGAATGCCGCGACGGCATAGCCGAGCTGCTTCTCGAATGCATGCTGCGGCCCGAATACGAGGTGGCGGACGCGAGAATGCAGACCGTCGGCGCCGATCACCAGATCGAACTGGCGATCGCCGCCGCGTCTGAACTTGACGCACACATGATCGTCCCGCTCATCGAGTGCGACGATCTCGTCGCCGAATATCGCTTCCGACGTGCCGCTGGCCGCCTCGAAAAGCAGGCGTGACAGCTCGCTGCGCGCGAGCGTGACATAACGCCCGTTTGTAAGCTCACGGAACACGTTCGTCCCGAAGCCCGCCACGCGGTCGCCGCGGCGGTCGACGATGCGCAGTTCGCGGACATGATAGCCGAGGCGGTGGATATCCGCCGTCAACCCCATCCGTTCGGCAATGTCGTAGCCAAGGCCCCAGAAATCGATGACATAGCCTCCGGTCCGCAAGTGCGGAGCAAGCTCGACAAGGGTCGGCTCGAAGCCGCCTGCCTTCAACCAGAAAGCGAGAGCCGGACCGGCGATGCCTGCACCGGAGATCAGCACGGTCTTATTCTTCATCACGACCGACGTATGATGGCGGGCAGGTCAATCAAGCCTCTCGACGCGGAGCATCTCAATGCGGAGCATCTCAATAAAGAGCACGCGATCATGCCGGCGAGACGTCGCTCCAAGACGCACTCCAAGATGCCGCTGGC
>CAYVBN010000526.1:0-2466 GCA_964449645.1 uncultured Hyphomicrobiales bacterium | reverse complement strand
CCAGCGGCGCCACCGTCGAAGGCATGTCCGGCAAGGTCAGGGTCGCGATGGAGTCGATGCTCGCCTCACGCGCTCCTTTCGGATCGGTGATGAGAATGATCCGTCCGCCGCGCGCCGCGACCTCCTGCATGTTCGACACCGTCTTCTCGAACACCTTGTCGTGGGGCGCGATGACGATGACCGGCATGGCCTCGTCGATCAGCGCGATCGGTCCGTGCTTGAGCTCGCCGGCCGCATAGCCTTCGGCGTGGATATAGGAAATTTCCTTGAGCTTGAGCGCGCCTTCGAGCGCCAGCGGGAAGCTGGTACCGCGGCCCAGATAGAGAACGTCGCGGCTCTTCGCCAGGTCACGGGCGAGATGCTCGACCGCCGGCTCGAGCGCGAGCGCCTCGGCGAGATGGCGCGGCGCCTCAATCAATGCGGCGACGAGCTTCTGCTCGTCGGCTTCTCCCAGCACTCCCCGCGCGCGACCCGCCGCGACCGCCAGGCAGGCCAGCACCGCGAGCTGGCAGGTGAACGCCTTCGTCGACGCGACGCCGATCTCCGGGCCGGCCAGCGTCGGCATCACGACGTCGCTCTCGCGGGCGATCGTCGAGGTCGGCACGTTGACGATCGACAGCACGTGCTGCTTCTGCGCCTTGGCGTGGCGCAGCGTCGCCAGCGTGTCGGCGGTCTCGCCCGACTGCGAGACGAAGAGCGCGAGATTGCCTTCCTCGAACGGCGCGTCGCGATAGCGGAACTCCGAGGCGACATCGATCTCGACCGGCAGGCGCGCGAAGCGCTCGAACCAGTACTTGCCGATCAGACCGGCGTAGTACGCGGTTCCGCAGGCGGAGATCGCAAGGCGCTTGATGCTGCGAAAGTCGAACGGCAACGCCGTGGGCAGGGCAATCCGCCCGCTCGTCATGTCAATGTAATGGGCGAGCGTGTGGCCGACGACTTCCGGCTGCTCGTGGATCTCCTTCGCCATGAAGTGGCGGTGGTTGCCCTTGTCGACGAGGAACGCGGCGGCGGTCGATTTGAGGACCGGACGCTTCACCGGATGCCCGTCGGCGTCGCGAATTTCCGCGCCGCGACGAGTCAGGATGACCCAGTCGCCGTCCTCGAGATAGCTGATGGCGTCGGTGAACGGAGCGAGCGCGATCGCATCCGAGCCGAGATACATCTCGCCCTGGCCGTAGCCGACGGCGAGCGGTGAACCGCGCCGCGCCCCGATGAGAAGGTCGTCCTCGCCTTCGAACAGGAACGCGAGCGCGAACGCGCCCCGCAATTGCGGCAGCGTGGCGGCGACGGCCTCGGCGGGCTTTGCGCCGTTGCGCATCTGCTCGCTGACGAGATGCGCGACGACCTCGGTATCGGTCTCGGTCGTGAACACCACGCCCTTGGCTTCGAGCCCGGCGCGCAGCTCGCGGAAGTTCTCAATGATCCCGTTGTGGACGACGGCGACGTGCTCGGTCGCGTGCGGGTGGGCGTTGGTCTCGTTCGGACGCCCGTGCGTCGCCCAACGCGTATGGCCGATCCCCGACGTGCCCTGCAGCGGCTCCTTGAGGAGGCGCAACTCGAGGTTCTTCAGCTTGCCTTCGGCACGCAGACGCGTGAGGCGCCCCTGCTCGAGGGTGGCAATCCCGGCGGAATCGTAGCCGCGATATTCGAGGCGCTTGAGCGCGTCGACCATCTGAACGGCGACGGGCTCACGCCCGAGAATTCCGACGATTCCGCACATCCCCTGTGAGTGCCTCTGCTGGCGCGGCCCCGGTCAACCGCCTGATGGATTCGGCCGCGATGGACGGTGTAAGCGACGGCCCCAAGTGCCGGAAATCACAATGCGTTTCGTCGCATTTCAGCCCGGCTGCGCGCGGGCTACGCCCTGCTCAGCCGGGCGTCTCGCCCTTCTTTTTGCTCCCGCCCTTGAGTTGGCGCAAGCGGGAGGCCCAGCCTTCCTTAACGACCTGTCGCGCGCGGCCGAGGGCGAGCGCGTCGGACGGCACGTCGCGGGTCACCACCGATCCCGAGGCCACGTAGGCGCCATCGCCGACTTTCACCGGCGCGACCAGCGCGGAGTTCGAGCCGATGAACGCCCCGTCGCCGATCTCGGTCACGTGCTTTTCGATGCCGTCGTAATTGCACGTGATCGTCCCGGCGCCGATGTTGGCGCGCTCGCCGACGCGCGAGTCGCCGATGTAGCTCAGGTGATTGGCCTTGGTGCCGGCGCCCACCTCCGAGGCCTTCACCTCGACGAAATTGCCGATGTGCACCTCCTGCCCGAGCCGCGCGCCGGGGCGCAGGCGCGCATAGGGACCGACGGAGGCATCCTTGCCGACATGCGCGCCGGCGAGGTGAGAAAAGGCGTGAATGACCGCTCCATCCTCCACCGTGACGCCGGGGCCGAAAACCACATAGGGCTCGATCACGACATCGCGGCCGAATGTCGTGTCGGCGGACAGGAAGACGGTCTCGGGCGCCACC
>CAYVBN010000525.1:0-7244 GCA_964449645.1 uncultured Hyphomicrobiales bacterium | reverse complement strand
GCGTCTGGTCGGCGTGGAGGAGCATCTCGATCGCGTGCTGGCGCAGCGCCTGGCCGGCTGGTGTCAGCCGGAGCGGCCGCGTGTTGCGATCCATCAGCGTCACCCGCATCTCGGCCTCAAGCAATTTGAGCTGCTGAGAGATCGCCGACTGTGTGATCTTCAACTGACGCGCGGCCGCCGTCATGCTGCCCGTCTCCGCGGCAGCAACGAATACTTCCAGCGCCCGCAAGAGATCGATCTTGCCGTGCTCGCGCATCGAAACGTTGCCGCCCTCCGTCCGCCTCCCTCGGCCTGTGCCGGTATGGCCGCCCTGCCCGACCCTTCCGCGACGGTAGCGCGAGCCTGCTCGACACGGAACCACCTCTTTCCCGCTCGGACATACGGAGACTGGCCATGACGCGTGCGTCCTTGATTCTCCTGTCGTTTCTGGCTCTTGTCGGCCTCGCGTCCTCCGAAGCCGTTGCCCGGGACTGGCCGGATCGGCCGCTCAAGCTCATCGTTCCGTTCACAGCCGGCAGCAGCTCCGACACGATTGCCCGCGTCGTCGCCAACAAGATGAGCGATCAGCTCGGCCAGCAGATCGTCGTCGAAAACCGCGTCGGGGGAAGCACGATCATCGGAACCGATCTGGTCGCGAAATCGGCGCCCGACGGCTACACGCTCGGGCTCGCCAACACGAGCACGCACGCGGTCAGCGCGGCAGTGAACCCCAATGTGCCGTTCGATCCGCTCAAGGATTTCACTCCGCTCGGGATGATCGGCAGCTCGCCCTTCGTGCTGGTGAGCGCGCCCGACCTGCCGGCGACCAATCTCAAGGAGTTCGTCGCACTTGCTAAGTCCAAGCCCGGAACCCTCAACTATGCGTCTGCAGGTACCGGAACCCTTGCGCATCTGACCGGCGAGTTGTTCAAACGAGTCGCCGGCATTAACGTCACCCACATTCCGTATCGGGGCAGCGCGCAGTCGACGCTCGATCTCATCCAGGGCCGCATACAGATGTCGGTCAGCACCATCCCGCCGACCATGGCGTTCATTCAACAGGGCAAGCTGCGCGCGCTCGCCGTCACGAGCGAGCACCGCAGCGCCATGCTTCCGGACGTCCCCACCGCGGCGGAGGCCGGCGTGCCCGGAGTGGTTGCCGGACTCTGGACGGCCTTCGTGGTGCCGGTCGGCGTGCCGCCGGAGATCGTCAATCGGCTGTCGCAAGTTGTGAGCGAGGCGGCGAAGAGCCCCGACGTGCAGAAGGCGTTGAGCAGCCAGGGCGTGGAGCCGCAGCCGGGTCCGCCTTCCGTGGTGACCGCCACGATCAAGGCGGACCTCGCGAAGTGGCGCGAGGTCGTCGCCTCCGCGGGAATCACCGCCTCCAAATAGATGCGGGAGCTGCCCCTCACGCTCGCCTGCTGGGATTACGACCGCACTCGGCCGCTGATCGACGGCCGCGTGCGGGCGGAGGGCATTGCCCTGAGCGTCGACATCGTTCGGCCGCAGCAGGCGTTCCGCGCCATGCTGCAGGGGAAAGTCGATGTCGCGGAAATGTCACTCGCGAACTTCACCGCCCTAAAGGCGCGCGACGCCTGCCCTTTCGTCGGCATTCCGGCGATGCTGTCGAAGATGTTCCGGCATTCCTGCATCTACGTACGTCGCGGCGCCCGCATCTGCGAGCCGGCCGATCTCAAAGGCAAGCGCGCCGGCACGGCGCAATTCACGTCGACCGGCGTCGTGTTCGCGAAGGGAATGCTGGAACACGACTACGGCGTGAGCCAGCGCGACATGACCTGGTTCATCGGCGCGCTGCACGCGCCGGCCGAGCCACCTCCGCGGCTTCCTGAACATCCGCCGGGTGTACAGATCGAATATTTGCCCGAAGGCCGCACGCTCGAGGACATGTTTGCCGCCGGCGAGATCGATGTGCTATTCGCCAACCACTTTCCCCGGCTCTGGCAGCAAGGTTCGTCGGACCTCGCGCGGCTGTTCACGGACTTCAAGCAGATCGAGCAGGACTATTTCGCCCGCACGGGAATTTTCCCGATCATGCACACGGTGGTGATCCGCGAAGATCTGGTGCGTGCCCATCCGTTCGTTGCCGAAACTCTCTATCGGTCCTTTTGTGCGGCGCGCGACATCGCAGTTTCAGGTCTCTACGATACCGACGCTCTACGCCTCTCGCTGCCTTGGCTGATCGACCACGTTGAAGAGACGCGGGCTGCGATGGGGCCGGACTGGTTCGCCTACGGCATCGAGCCCAACCGGCCGGCGCTCACCGCGATCGGCCGCTATCTCTACGAGCAGGGCCTCGCACCTCGCATCGTCACACCGGACGAGTTGTTCGAGGGTATTTGGTGAGAGCGCCGCCGTGGGAGCGCGTCAACTGATAGGACGCGGGATGAACATCGGATGCCCCCGGATCTGCGGCGCACCGCTTCGCGCTGCACCGCGTCCGGGGAACGAATCAGAGAGCGGCCGCGAGATTTTGCTCGGTTACTCTGACTCGGGATCTATAGATGCTGCATGATTGACGCGGCTGCTCCTGCTACGCCGTCCGCGCTTCCTTGCCGCTCAGCGCAATGTCGTATTCGCCTTGTCCGTCCGGACGGAACCATCGCGGCGACAACGCGATCCCCCTTTCGCCGTCGACGAATAAACGCTCGAGCTTCTCCCGCTCGATGGGTTTTTCCAGGACGGGAACGTGCCGGAACTGCTGATCGATGCTCTCCGCGCCGTAGCCGGTGGCGAAGACGAACGGCACGCCGCGCGCGGCAAGCACGTCGGCGACCGGATAGACCAGCTCGCCTCCGAGATTGACATCGAGGATGGCCGCCTCGATATCGCAGTCCTGCGCCACCGCCACAGCGTCCGCGGCCTTGCCGACCGGCCCGATCACCGAAACGCCGAGGCCGGTGAGAACGTCGCGGAGCATCATGCCGACGAGCGCCTCGTCCTCGACCAGAAGGACGCAGGTTCTCGCACTTGCCTGCTCGGCCTCGTCACGCGAGCCGGGCGCCGGCGCAGTGTCCGACTTCGCTCTTTCCCCCATGGGGATCGACAGCGTGCAGCGGAGCCCCTCCTCGCGCCAATCGAACAGGGCCTCGCCATCGAGCTGGCTCTCGATGCTCGCCGTGATCACCTTGGTGCCGAAGCCCCGCTCCGTCGGGTGCTGGACCGGCGGGCCGCCCATCTCGGTCCAATGCAGCAGCAGGCGCCCGTCCACGAGCTCCCAACGCACCCGCACGCGGCCGAACATGGTCGACAGCGCGCCGTGCTTGGCCGCATTGGTGGCAAGCTCGTGCAACGCGATCGCGATGGTCTGCGCGGCGGCCGGTTCGAGCGACGCGTCAGGACCCCCGGTCTCGATCTTGTCGGCGTCGCCCGCCCGATAGGGCGCGAGTTCCTCCTCGACCAGGCGGCGCAGCTCGGCGCCCTGCCAGCGCGATTGAGCGAGCAGCGTATGCGCGCGCGAGAGCGCCCGAATGCGGCCTTCCACCGCCGCCACATAGGCCTTCACCGAATTCGCCCGCGTGAGCCGCACGATCGACTGCACCACGGCAAGCGTGTTCTTGGCGCGGTGGTCGACCTCACGGGCGAGCAGTGCGTGGTGCTCTTCGGCCTGCTTGCGCTCGGTGATGTCGATGGTGACGCCGCTCATGCGCAGCAGGCGCCCGTTCTCATCGAAGCTTCCGGCCGCACTGCCGATGCACCATCGCACCTCGCCGTCGGGGCGCACGACGCGGAAGTCGGTCTGATAGGAATCCTGCGCGGGCGAGAGATTCATAACGACGGAACGCAGGCGCTCCCAATCCTCCGGATGGAGAAGCGCGCGGATGCTGTCGAGCGTCACCACGAAGCTCTCCGGATCGACGCCGAAAATCCGGTATTGCCCGGCGTCCCACAGGCAATCGCCGGTCGTCGAATCCCAGTCCCACGAGCCCATGTTGCCGGCAGCGAGCGCGAGATTGCGGCGGCTCTCGCTTTCGAGCAGCCGCGCGGTCGACGCCTCGAGCTCGATCGTGCGCTGCACCACCCGGTGCTCGAGCTCGGTATTCAACTGCTCCAGTTGCCGGGTCTTGCGATAGAGCTCGGCAAACACCTTGACCTTCGCGCGCAGCACCTCGGGAATGACCGGCACCGGGACGTAGTCGACGGCGCCCATCTCGTAGCCGCGCAGGCGGTCCACGTCGCTCAGATGGATCGCCGAGATGAAGATCATCGCGGTGTTCTGGAAGCGCGGGTGCTCGCGGATCATGGCGGCGAGCTGGAAGCCATCGAGCTCCGGCATGCAGACGTCGACCAGGATGACCGCGATCTCGTTGCGCAAAAGCTGCTCGAGCGCCTCGCGGGCCGACGCCGCCTTGATCAGGTTCTCGCCGAGTCCGCTCAACATCACCTCGTAGCTGAGCAGCTTCGCCGGCTGGTCGTCGACTAGGAGAATGTTGACGCTATCGTCGCGGCTCATCTATTCACTCCAGCCTTCGCTCCGGGACGCGTCCCGGGCTTCCTCGCTGTTGCCTCAGCGGTGCAGCCACATGCGTAGAGCGGCCAGAAGCTGTTCCGTGTTGACCGGTTTGGCAAGATAGTCCGAGGCCCCCGCCTCGAGACACTTCTCGCGGTCTCCCTTCATCGCCTTGGCCGTCAGCGCAATGATCGGCAGGCGACGCATTGCTGGATTTTGCCGGATCATCTGCATCGTCTGGTAGCCGTCCATTTCGGGCATCATGATGTCCATCAGGACGATCGCGACGTCCGAGGTCGAGTCGAGGATTTCGATGGCCTCGCTGCCGGTCGTCGCGGTCAGGACCTTCATGCCCCTGCGCTCGAGCACGCTGCTCAGTGCAAAGATGTTGCGCGCGTCATCGTCGACGAGCAGCACCGTCCGGCCGACCAGGTCCTCGTCGGAACTCGTCAAGCGTGCCAGAAGACGTTGCTTTTCCGGCGGCAGATCGGTGACCACACGATGGAGGAACAGGGCCGTTTCGTCGAGCAGCCGCTCGGGTGATTCCACACCTTTGACGACGATGCTGCGCGCCATGGTGTGCAGCCGCGCATCCTCCTCGGCCGAAAGTTCCCGTCCGGTGAACACCACGACGGGAAGCTCCGAGAGGGCGGTATCATCGCGCATGCGCTCGAGGATCTCGAAGCCCGACATATCGGGCAACCGCAAGTCGAGCACGACGCAGTCGAAGGGCTGCTCGCGCATCGTCTCCAGCGCCTGCGAGCCGGTCGCGACGGTCTCGATCTCGATGTCGTCGTGGCTGAGCAGGTTGGTGATGCTCATCTGCTCGGCCGTGTTGTCTTCGACCAGCAGCAGTCGCTTGCGCCGCGGCTTGGTGTACTCCTTCACGCGCGCCAGCGCGTCCGACAGGCCTTCGCTCGTCGCTGGCTTGGTCACGAACGAGAACGCGCCACGCGCCAGCCCGTGCTGACGGTCCTCGTCGAGCGTGACGATCTGCACCGGGATATGCCGCGTGAGCGGATTCTGCTTGAGCTGGCTGAGCACGGTCCAGCCGAGCATGTCCGGCAGGAACACGTCGAGCGAAACGGCGGTCGGCTGATACTGCTTGGCGAGTTCGAGCGCCTCCCCGCCGTGCGCCGTGACCAGCACCTTGAAGCCCTCGTCACGGGCAAGGTCGGCCATGATCCGGGCATAGTGCGGATCGTCCTCGACGATCAGCAGAATGGTGTCGCCCGGCTCGACCGCGAGGCGGTCGTCCGGAACCGTCTCGATCGCACGCTCCGCTGGCAGGAACTCGATCTTCTCCTGGGCCTGGAACGTCCCGATGGCCGGCTGACGGGCCGGGCTCGTCGGCCCCGAATAGGCGAGCGGCAGGTAAAGGGTGAACGTGCTGCCCACGCCCGGCGTGCTGCGCAACTGGATCTCGCCGCCGAGCAACTGTGCAAGCTCGCGGCTGATCGCGAGGCCGAGGCCCGTGCCGCCGTATTTGCGGCTGGTGCTCGCGTCCGCCTGCTGGAACGCTTCGAAGATGATCTTCTGCTTCTCCGGAGCGATGCCGATGCCGGTGTCGGCGACCTCGAAGGCCACCACGGTCGATGCCTGCTTGAGCACCGGATGAGCCGGGTTCCAGCCGCTCGGCGCCGCCTTGATGGTGAAGCGGATGCCGCCGCGCTCGGTGAACTTGAACGCGTTGGAAAGCAGGTTCTTGAGCACCTGCTGCAGCCGCTTCGCGTCGGTCTTGAGGCTCGGGCCGATCTTCTCGTCGATCTGCACCTCGAACGCGAGCTGCCGGGTCTCGGCCTCGTGGCGGAACGGACGCGCGATCGCATCGACCACGTTGCCGACCAGCACCTCCTCCGCCTCGACCGTCACCGTTCCGGATTCGATCTTCGAGAGATCGAGAATGTCGCTGATGAGGTTCAACAGGTCGGTTCCGGCGCCGTGAATGGTACGCGCGAACTCTACCTGCTTGGGCGTGAGGTTGCCGTCCGGATTGTCCGTGAGCTGCTGGCCGAGAATCAGGATGCTGTTGAGCGGCGTGCGCAGCTCGTGCGACATGTTGGCCAAGAAGTCGGACTTGTACTTGGAGGTCAGCGCCAACTCCTCCGCCTTCTCTTCCAGCGCACGGCGGGCCTGCTCGATCTCCTGGTTCTTGCGTTCCACCTCGACGTTGCGTTCGGCGAGTTGCTGCGCCTTCTGCTCGAGCTGCTCGTTGGTCTGCTGCAGCTCGCGCTGCTGCGCCTGCAGCTCGGCGGCGAGCTGTTGCGACTGCTTGAGCAGGCCTTCGGTCTGCATCGTCGCCTCGATGCTGTTGAGCACGATGCCGATGCTGGCGGTGAGCTGCTCGAGGAAGTTCACCTGCGAGGTGGTGAACTCGTGCGCGGACGCGAGCTCGATGACGGCCTTGACCTGGTTCTCGAACAGAACCGGCAGCACGATGACGTTGCGCGGGATGGTCTTGAACAGAGCCGAGCCGATCGGAACCACGTTCGGCGGCAGGTCGGAGACGAGGATCCGGCGCTTGTCGAGCGCGCACTGGCCGACGAGCCCCTGGCCGATGCGCAGCTTCTCGGGATGCCCCGCGGTCTCGTCGTCCGCATAGGCCGAGAGCAGCGCGAGGCTGTCGTCCTCCTCGTTGAACTGATAGATGACGCCATGCTGCGCGGCGACGAGCGGGGTCAGCTCCGTCAGCAGCAGGCGGCCCACCGTCGCCAGGTCGCGCTGGCCCTGCAGCATGTTGGTAAACTTGGCGAGGTTGGTCTTCAGCCAGTCCTGCTCGGTGTTGCGGTCGGTGGTG
>CAYVBN010000524.1:0-11289 GCA_964449645.1 uncultured Hyphomicrobiales bacterium | reverse complement strand
AAAAATCTCGAACTGTCGCCGCCCCACGCGAGCGCTCCATTCGTTCTGAAACGCGATCATTTCGGCTTGGCAGATCGAGACGACCTTGCGTCCCTTGGCGGTGAGATAGACGCGCCGCCGGCCCCCGGACCGGTCGGCTTTGCGAACCAGATAGCCGGCCTCTTCCAGCTCCGAGAGCATGTGATTGAGAGCCTGCTTGGATTGATTGGCGCGCGCCGCGAGCTCGGTCGGCTTCACGCCATCCGGAAACGGATACGAGAAAGCCGTGAGCTGCGAGGCGGTGATATCGGAAAATCCCTTCCGCGCGACCGCAGCCAAGAGCCGCTTGCGCACCATTGCAACGCTGATTCGCAACAGCGCGCCCACGTAGGGTGGCTGCTGCGGTCCGATTCCCTGCATTTTCATGCATCGTTTTTACTCTAGCCCAACGCGGATTGCGACCCGTGCATGCTCGCCGCTCGTAAAAGTATTTTACGCAGCTTGACTCCCATAAGTAAAGAAACTTTACTAGTCAAATCGGGAGAGCGGTCCGGCGCCGGACCGGAGATGAGGGGGCCGTCATGTCCATGCAGACAAAAGTTGGGGTTGCGCCAACGGTGGGGGCGATGCCGTCGGGCATCACGAGCGTGGCGTGGTTGGCACTTTTGTCCGGCTTCCTCGGCTGGACGTTCGATTCAATGGACTTGAATCTCTTTTCTCTCGTCGTATTCCCGACGCTGGCGGACCTGCTCAAAACGCGGGATCCGACGGTTATTTCCCAGGTATCGGGTCTTATCGTCGCTCTGAAAATTCTGGCGTGGGGCGCCGGCGGCATCGTATTCGGCGTCGTCGCCGACCGCATCGGACGCTCGAAGACGCTCGGACTGACGATCCTGATCTACTCCTTGTTCACCGGTCTGAGCGGCCTGGCGCAGAACTGGTGGCAACTCGCAATCCTGCAGGCATTGGCCGGGATCGGCATCGGCGGCGAATGGGCGGCCGGCGGTGCGCTCATCGCTGAAACGTGGCCGGAACGTCACCGGGCCAAGGCGATGCTGGTCATGCAGATGGGCTGGTCTTTCGGCTTCTTTGCCGCGGCACTGGTCAATCTCACCTTGACGCCGATCAGTTGGCGCTGGGCCCTGGCTGCAGGCGTGTTGCCGGCTTTGGTGACAATCGTCGTGCGCACCTTCGTGCCCGAGCCGGAGCGCTGGCGGGAGGTGCGTTCCGCCTTGCGCGCGAGCGAAGGCGAAAAGGACAGCGCCTGGAACACGTTCGGCTCGATCTTCGAGGGCGGCATGCTGCGCCTCACCATCGTTGGCGTGTGCATTTCAGCCGCAATGATGATCGGCAGTTTCCCGGGCCTTGCCCTGATTGGTCCGTGGATCAACCAGATCCTTGGACCCGGTCATGGGGGCCAGGCCATTCGCGACATCAGTTACACGTTCTTCCTCATCAATGCCGGGGCGATTCCCGGCTTTCTGGCCGTGATGTGGCTGAGCGACACGATCGGCCGGCGTCCGACCTACTTCGCCTTCGCCGCTGCTGCGCTCGCGATCACCTGGTTCACTTTCCGCAACGGTTCGACCGTCGAGCGCCTCGAAATGCTCGCGCCGCTCTATGGCTTCATCACGGTCGGCGGCTTCGGCACGTTTGCGATCTACCTGCCCGAGTTGTTTCCGACGCGCAGCCGCGTCACCGGGCAGGGGTTTTCCTACAACATGTCCCGCATGTTGACGTCGCCGTGGCCATACGTCGCCGGCGTGCTTGTCGGCACATTCGGCTCGATTCCCTCGGCCGTGTGCGCGGTATCCGTGCTCCTGGTCGTTGGCATGATCGCCATCTGGTTCGGTCCGGAAACCAAGGGCGCTCCGTTGCAGGACTGACAGATCCACTGCTCCAACATGCGAACGATCGGAATCGAACTCCAGGGGTATCTCCATGAGTGAGGACGTGCTGAAACTTCCTGCACACACCCGGTATGAACATCTCAATATCAATCAGCGGAAGAACTACGACTGGCCGGACCGCAAGCGGCTTGCGTTCTATATCGCGTGCAATGTCGAGCACTTTGCCTTCGGCGCGGGTCTTGGCGCCGATCCGGCGCACCGCGAAGGTCAGAACACGCGAAATTACGCGTGGCGCGACTACGGCAACCGCATCGGCCAGTGGCGGCTGTTCGAAATCCTCGACGAGCTGAAATTGCCGTCGTCAATCCTCCTGAACAGCGCGGTCTGTTATCATTACCCCGACATCATCGACAAGATCAGGCAGCGCGGCGACGACGTTATCTGCCATGGACGCACGACGGCCGAAATCCATACGCCGATGTGGGAGAACGACGAGGTCCGCGCAATCAGGGAATCGACCGAGGTTATCGCGAAATATCTCGGCAAACGTCCGACCGGCTGGATGGGGCCGGCCGCGCTCGAGTCGAAGGTGACGCCCGACCTGCTGAAGGAGGCCGGATATACGCATCTCCTGGATTGGCCGTTCGACGACCAGCCGATCTGGATGAAGACCCGTTCCGGTCCGATCCTCTCCGTTCCTTATCCGAGCGAATTGAACGACTTCGGCACGCTGCTCGCCCGCGATCATACGGGCAGGCAGTTTGCCGACATGATCGTGGATCAATTCGAGGAAATGCTCCGCCAAAGCGAGCGTGCACCGCTGGTGTTCTGCGTCTCCGTGCATGGTTTTGTCGTTGGCCAGCCCTTCCGGGTGCGGCCCCTGCGCCAGGCGATCGAGCACTGCGTCCAGCACAAGCTCAAGGACAAGGTCTGGTTCACGACGGCGGGTGAGATCGCAAAGTACTGCTACTCGTTGCCCGAGGGCATCATCCCGGGCAAATAAGCAAGCGCTGCGCCTCGCCCTGCAGAAAGCAAACCACGGACGTTCGACATGACCCAGCTCTCGATGGACCAGGCTTTGTCCATCATTCTCAATTCGTTCCAGACGGCAAAAGAGATGAGAGCGCACCCGCTTGCGGCAATTGTGTTGGACGCCGGGGCGAGGATCAAAGCGTTCTTGAAGCAGGACGGCGCCTCCGTCATGCGCTTTGAAATTGCCAGAGGTAAGGCCTTCGCGGCTTTGGCGATGCACCGGTCTTCCCGGATGGTGCTTCAGAAGGCGCGCGAAAAGCCTCTGTTCATGGAAACGCTGCGGGAGATCGCGGACGGCCCGATTTTCCTTGAAGCAGGCGCTCAGCTCATCCGGGATGGGGGCGGCGTTATCCTGGGGGCGATCGGAATCACCGGGGACGTCAACGAAGTTGATGACCTCTGCGCGATGGCTGGCATCCGCGCAGCGGGCCTGCGGTGCGATGACGATTTCAACGAAGCCGAGTGTAAAAGGCTCAACATCAAAAAGCAGCCGCCCATTACGGATCCCAGGGAGCTTTGATCGCAGCCGGAGCTTCGGCCCACATGCGTCAACAAAGCTGCTGAGCTCTCGCTCATCGTCGGAGCTTTGCCCGGTCTTCCAGGACGGCGGAGTCGTTCCCAGAGCAGGATGACGATTCCAGGAAAAATCATCCGGCTTCTAGCAAGCCGTGCACGATTCCCGACCTCGTGCAGACGGTTCGATAAAGCGCGCCGCGCTAAACTCCCAGATGACGATGCAGGACTTCCGGCTGCTCGCGCACCGCTTGCGCGGTCATGGCCTCGACGATGTGGCCGTTGTTGATGATGTAGACGCGGTCGGCGAGGCTCATGGCGGCGGAGATGTTCTGCTCGACGACCACGATGGTCTGGCCCGCTTCGGCGAGCGTGCGGCAGGTGGCGAGCAGATCGCGCACGATGATCGGCGCCAGTCCCTCGAACGGTTCGTCGAGCAGCAGGAGCTTCGGCCCGCGGATGAGCGCGCGCGCCATCGCCAGCATCTGCTGCTCGCCGCCCGACAGGTCCGTGCCGCGGCTGCGGCGGCGCTCGCGCAGGCGCGGGAACATCGCGTAGACGCGCTCCAGCGGCCAAGCGTCCGGCGCGCTGAGGGCGGCCAGGATCAGGTTTTCCTCGACGTTCAGGCTGCCGAAGATGCGTCGCTCTTCGGGCACGAGCTGGATTCCGCGCCGCGCGATCGCGTGCGCCGGCCGCCCGAGCACGTCCTCACCGTCGAACAGCACGGAGCCGGAGCGCGGGCGCACCAGGCCCATCAGGCTCTTGAGCATCGTGCTCTTGCCGGCCCCGTTACGGCCGAGCAGGGCGACGACCTCGTGAGCGTCCACCCGCATCGAGACGTCGAACAGGATGTGCGAGTCGCCGTAATAGCTGTTGAGCGCGTTGACCTCGAGCAGGCTCATGCGGCGTGCACTCCGCCCAGATAAGCGTCCTGAACGGTCGCGTTGCGCTTGATCTCCTCCGGGGTGCCCTCTGTCAGCACCCGGCCCTCGTGCAGCACCGTGATGCGCTCGGCCAGTTCGAAGATCGCGTCCATGTCGTGGTCGACGACGATCATGGTGCGGCCCCGGCTGATCGACTTCAGAAGCTGCACGGTTTCCAGCCGCTCGCGCGGGCTCATCCCGGCGAGCGGCTCGTCGAGCAGCAGCAGGCTGGGTGCCGTCGCCAGCGCGAGGCCGATCTCCAGCCGCCGCTTCTCGCCATAGGCGAGCTCGGAGACCGGGAGGTCGGCGCGCTCCGTCAGATGCACCAGCTCGAGCGTTTCCTCGACCCGCTGCGTGAGCCCGACGACGCGCCCGACGTGATGCAGGAGGTCCAGGCGGAACGGTCCGCGCTTTTCGGCGAGGGCGGCGACCGTGATGTTGTCGCGCACGGTGAGGCGGGTGAAGAGCTGGTTGACCTGGTAGCTCTTGGTCAGGCCGAGTTGGCAGACGCGGGTCACGTCGAAACCGGTGATGTCGTGCCCCTCGAACACGATGCGGCCGGTGGTGGGATGCACCTCGCAGGTCAGCTTCTTGAAAAACGTGGTCTTGCCGGCCCCGTTGGGGCCGATGATGCCGCGCAGCTCCCCGCGCTGGACCGAGAAATCGATGCTGTCGTTAGCGACGAGACCGCCATAGCGCTTGGTCAACGCCTCCGCCTGCAGGATGATTCCGCTGTGGCCGGCGGCCGGCCGGTGCGTCGGCGTGAACGGGACCACGGCGGGAGCTTCCGCCGCTGCTCTTGCGGGCGCCACCTCGTGCGGATCGGATTCCGCGGGCTCGCGCTGCTTGCGATGGCCGGCGGCGAGTTGCCAGAGATCGACCAGGCCGCCGACGATGCCGCGGCGCAGGAAGCAGACCAGCAGCACGAAGACGAGGCCGAGCACGAGCTTCCAGGTCGCGCCGAGATGGAGCGTCGTCTGAAAGAAGTCGCTCAGGTAGAGCCAGACGGTGGCACCCACCAATGGTCCGAACAGCGTGCCGGCACCGCCGATCGCGGTCTGCATCACGAGCTGGCCCGACGTCTCGAACGTGAAGGCGTCCGGCGGCATGAAGCCCTGCATGACGCCGAGCAGTCCGCCCGCGAAGCCCGCATAGGCCGCCGCGACCACGAAGGCGGTGAGCTTGTAACCGTGGATGTCGTGGCCGACGGCCGCGGCGCGCAGCGGATTGTCGCGGATCGCCCGCAGGACGGCACCGACCGGGGAGCGGACGATGCGCAGTGCGACCACGATGCCGACGAAATACCAGAACGCCAGGAAGACGTACATCGACCAGTCGGTGTTGAACTGGAAGGTCGCGAAGCCGAGATCGAACACCGGCGTCGGCACGCCGGGCAAGCCGTTCTCGCCGCCGGTATATTCCGAGAGCGGATTGAACTCGACGAAGAAGAAGACTTCCGCGATCGCCACCGTGATCATCGCGAAATAGATGCCGGTGCGCCGCAGCGCGATCAGTCCCACCAGATAGCCGACGACCGTCGAGGCGATCATGCCGATGAACAGCGCCGTGACGACGTGCGGGAAGCCGGTCTGCGTCAGCAGGTAGGCAGCGACGAACCCGCCGGTGCCGTAGAGCGCCGACTGGCCGAAGGACAGCAGCCCGGTGAAGCCGAACAGGATGTCGAAGCCGATGCCGAACAGGCCCCAGATCAGGATGCGGTTGATCGTCGTCGGGGAAAACCCGAGATAGGGCAGCACGAACGGCACGGCGATGAGCCCGGCGGCCGTCAGCGCTTCGACGATGAAAGGACGTTGCTTGATCATCGGGTGACCGCGCTCATTCGCGGCCGGCCGTGCCGAGCAGGCCGTAGGGGCGCAGCACCAGCACCAGCGTCATGGCCGCAAACAGCATGACGTACGAATAGCCCGGGTTGAACATCGAGGTGATGCTGATGATCTCGCCGGCGATCAATCCGCCCAGCACCGCCCCTGGGAACGAGCCGACACCGCCGATGACCACCACCACGAAGGTCTGCACCAGGATCGCCTCGCCGACGTCGGGCGCGATCGACACGACCGGTGCATTGACGATGCCGGCAAAACCGGCCGCCATCGCGCCGATGCCGAACACCAGCATGAAGACCTTGTAGACGTCGATGCCGAGCGCGTCGACCATGGCGGAGTCCTCGATGCCGGCGCGCACGATCATGCCGAGGCGCGTGCGGTAGAGAAGAACGTAGAGGGCGAGCAAGGCCAACGTCACGATGCCGAGCAGCGCCAGCCGGTAGGTCGGATAGAACATGAAACCGAGCGGCGTGATGCCCACGAGCGGGGCCGGCGCCGGCACCGTCTTCGACAGGCTGCCGAAGAAGAAACGGACCGTCTCGACGAACACGATGCCGAGACCGAAGGTGACGAGCAGTTGGTCCTCGGGCGGCCGGCTGTAGAAGTGGCGGATGACCACGCGCTCCATCACCACGCCGACCACCAGGAGGAAGAGCGAGCCGGCGATCACGGCGAGGATGAAGGAGCCCGTGTAGGTGTAGGCGACCCATCCCGCGTAGCCGCCGAGCATGAACATGGCGCCGTGCGCGAGATTGAGTACGCCGAGCGTCCCGTAAATGATCGTTAGGCCGGACGAGATGAGGGCCAGGAGCGCACCGAGCACCAGGCCGTTGAACATTTGCGAAACGAAATTTGCCCAGTTGATCACGCTGCCGTCCGCATTTTGTCGTCAAACGTTCTGGCTGTCGTGAAGCGCTCCGGCCCCGAGATCGGATCCGGCTTGCGCCGCCCCTCCGGGACTTCTTCTTGATCAGGTAAAAGGCCTGGCCTCAAGATACCAAGATGGCGCTTTGCGCCATTTGCACAGCCTCACGCGGCGAAGAGCCTTCTCCGCACCTTGCGATGCGAAGAAGGCCGCTCGCAACGATCCTCAGGTGTAGGAGCCGAGATTGCAGCCGAATGCGTCGGGCTTCTGCATCAACGGCTCGCCCGGCACGACCTCGAGCACCTCCCAGTAGTCTTCGCTGTTCTTCATGTCGCTCGGCTTCTTGCCGCGGACGATGACGACGGGGCGGACCAACTGGTGATCGGCGGCGCGGAAGTGCACGTCGCCGACGACGGACGGGAAGGTCTCGCCCTTCTCGTACTGTTTGATGACGTCCGGTGGATAGAACGAGCCGGCTTCCGACACCATGCGCGCCCAGATGGCGAACGACATGTAGGCGTTCTCGGCGCCCCACTCGGGCCTGTAGTTGTACTTCTTGTAGAAGGCGTCGACGAACATCTTGGCGAGCGGATACTTGTCTTCCAGCGTCCACCAGAAATCGGTGGCGGCGTAGACGCCGGCGGTGAGCTCCGGCCCCACTTCCTTGGCGAGGAACGGGATCTGATAGGGCACGACGAGCGTCATCTTCGGCAGGATGCCGAACTGCTTGGCCTGCTGGATCGACAGCACGGCGTCGCGGCCCCAGTTCACGTTGACGAGGAATTCGGCGCCGGAGTTGGCGATGTTCGTCAGGTACTGGCTGAAGTCCTGTGTGCCGAGCGGGGACACCTGGTTGGTCACCATGGTCCAGCCGGCATTCTTGCTTAGATAGTCGTTCACCGACTTGGTGACGGTGTGGCCGTAGGTATAGTCCGGCGTCATGAACGCAGCCTTCCGGTTCTTGCCGAAGGCCTTCACCAGCACCGGGCCGATCGCGTTGGCGGCCGTCTCTCCGTAGAAGTTCTGACGGAAGCCGTAGCGCACGCAGTCCTTGCCGGTTGTGTCGTTCGAGCCGGAAATGCCGGCCGTGTAGAGCACCTTCTCGCGCTGCGCGAACTTGTTGAGCGCCACCGCGACCGCGCTCGAGGTCGAGCCGGTCATCAGGATGATCTTGTCTTCGTTGATGAACCGCTGCTGCTCCTGCACGGCTTGGTTCGGCTTGGCGGCGCTGTCGGCCGCGACGAGCTTGACCTGCTTTCCGAGCAGCCCCTTGCTGACTTTCGGGGCGATCTTCTTCAGCAGCGGATGTCCTTCATTGATGTGCGCGACGGCGAGCTCGTAGCCCTTGAGCTCGTCTTCGCCTTGCACTGCGTAGGTTCCGGTGCGTGGCACGGTGGCGGCGACGGTCACGGTCGAGCCTTGCGAGCCTGCCGGCCAGGTGCCGATCGGCGGCTTGTCCTCGGCCCAGGCGATGTCCAGGAGGCCGAACGGGCCGTTAACGGAGAGGGCGCCCACGCCTGCACCCGTTGCGACGGCTTGCCGCAGCAGGGTGCGGCGCGAAACAGGCCCTCCGAAGGGCATTTTCAGGTTGGCCAAGTCATCCTCCCATGGATTTGCCATTGGTTGGATCGGACTGTGCCCGTCTTTAGTAGGGCTCGCTTTAGTCTCGCTTATTGATGCAGATTAATAAGAAACGACGAGCGTTTAGCCCAAGGACAGGACATGCACGGGATCGTTCCCGCCATTGCCCGCACGCGTTGCGAGGACCCGTTCCTTGCACGCTTGGCGCGGTATGTCGCGCTGAGCCCGCAGGAAGCCGAAAGCCTGCATGCGCTCATCGAAGCCGAGGCGACGGTGAAAAAGCGCCGCGACCTCGTTGTCGACGGCTACGAGTATCGCAAGCTGTGCTTCGTCAAAAGCGGATTCGGTGCGCGTTACAAGCTCCTGCGCAACGGCAAGCGCCAGATCGTGAACGTCGTGTTGCCGGGCGATGTCGTGGGCCTTCCCGGCAGCTTCCTCGATTGTGCGGCCTTTTCGGTCGTCGCGGTCAGCGAGATGAAGCTGCAGGTCTGCGCGCTCGACGCGTTCGTCGCGCTATGCTGCCGGACTCCCAAGTTCGGTCTGGCGCTGAGCTGGTTCGCCGTTCAGGAGGCGACCGGCTATGCCGAGCGCGTGGTCGACATCGGGCGCCGCACCTCGATGGAGCGGCTCGCACGCTTTCTGCTCGAAGTCCATTCACGCCTGGTGACGGTCGGGCTCGCCGACCCGTCGAGCTTCGAGCTGCCGTTCTCGCAGGAGCTGATGAGCGACGCGCTCGGCCTGAGCGTCCCGCATCTCAACCGCACTTTCGCGCGTCTCAAGTCCGAAGGCCTGATCGTGGCGAGCGACCGGCACGTCGCATTCGCGGATATCGAGGGCTTGCGTCTGCTCGCCCACTTCCAGCCGCTCGAACTCGCGCCCGTTCCGATTCCGGCCGCCAGCCTCGCGAATTGAATCCTGGTTGTTCCCGCGACGGAACGCGCACGCCGAAGCGCACGGATATCATCCGAGGGGCTGAAGCTTGAACTCGCGCCGGATCGCCTCGACATCGGCAAGCGTCGGCAGGCCGGCCTCGTTGCCCAGATGCTGGATCTTGTGGGTGGCAGCGCACTGGCCGAACAGAAAATGCTCGGCCCACGGCTTTTCCGGATCGGTCAGGTAGGAATAGACATAGGCGCCGTGGAAGACGTCGCCGGCGCCGCTCGTGTCGATCACCCGCCCGGTCGCGATCGGCAGCGCCGGGTTCGCCCGCACCGTGCCCGTCTCGTCGTACCAGACGAGGCCGCGCTCGCCGAGCGTGACCCCGCCGATGCGGCAGCCCCGGCTCTTGAGATAGTCGAGCATCGCGGTCGGTGTCAGTTCCATCTGTTCGCAGAAACGCTCGGCCACCATGGCGACGTCGATGAAGGCCAGGAGCTCATGCGTGTTCTGGCGCAGGCCGCCGCCGTCGAGCGAGGTGAGAATGCCGGCTTCGCGGCAGCGCTGGGCGTAGAACATCGCGGCGTCAGGCTGGTGGCCATCGACGTGCAGGACACGGCAGCCGGTCAGGTCGAGCAGCGGAAATGATCCGAGATAATGATCATCGCGGCAGCGCACGATCGCGCGCTTGCCGTGGCTCGGCATGATGAAGGACAGCGACGACGTCTTCACGCTGCGATGGTGCAGGCGAATCTGATATTTCGCCGCCATCTCCAGGAACATGCGGCCGAGCCAGTCGTCCGCGACCGTGGCGAGCAGGTCGGGCTTGATCGACAGCTTGGCGCAGCAGAAGGCCGCCGTCACCGCATTGCCGCCGAACGAGATCGCGTAGTCGGACGCGACGTACTTCTCGTCGCCGACCGGGATGTGGTCGGTGAGGAAGGTCACGTCGATGTAGGTCTGTCCGATGAAGAGGGCCTGCATCAGGTGGGTTCGCAAACCTCGCTCGCGCGTCTCGCGGAAGAACGTTCCCGCCGCGGCCGCACCCGCATCCTACGACGTGGAAATCCGGAAATCCCCCGTGCTGTATGGATCCGTTCGACGATATGTCAACCGCTCGCGACCGGACTGCCGTGATAGTCGGCGGCCGAGGTTTCGTCGCTTCCCTTGGTCATCTGTAGCGGATTGAGCAGCACCGAAAGCACGATGCTGATGGCGAAGTTCAGCGCCAGCGCATAGAGCGCCGCATAACCTGGGACGGTCAGGTTGCCGACCGCCAGCGGGAAGACCGCCGACTGGAAGCTGAGCGAGCCCGCCATCCAGGTCCCTGAGATGATTCCCACCGCCCATCCGACGAGCAACGCCCACGGATTGAGCCATCGCGTGTAGAGACCGACGATCACCGCCGGAATGGTCTGGCTGATCCAGATGCCGCCGAGAAGCTGGAGCTGGATTGCGTATTGCAGCGGCAGGAAGATGATGAACACGAGCGCGCCGAACTTGACGACCAGCGACACGATTTTGGCGTTCTGGGCTTCCTGGCGCGGGCTGCAGTCGGGGCGGATGAACCGGACATAGATGTTGCGGGTGAAGAGGTTCGAGGCGGCGATCGACATGATCGCCGCCGGCACGAGGCCGCCGATGCCGATCGCCGCGAAAGCGACCCCCGCGAACCAGTCCGGGAACGCGTGGAGGATGAGCGCCGGCACCGCGAAGTTCGATTTGTAGGTGGCGAATTGGTCGGCGAATTCCGGCAGCTTGTCGACCTCGAGCGCGACCGCCATGAAGCCGGTCAGCGCGAGCAGCCCCAGCAGGAAGGAATAGGC